>JALOLN010000212.1 GCA_025455945.1 Actinomycetes bacterium | reverse complement strand
GTTCAAGCTCACCGGGTTCGGGGCGGCGCTGATCGCCGTCCTCATGGTCGTCGTCATGGTCCGGCACACCCGCGCCGAGGAGGAGGCGGGCCGGCTGG
This sequence comes from Actinomycetes bacterium, assembly GCA_025455945.1. Taxonomy (GTDB): domain Bacteria; phylum Actinomycetota; class Actinomycetes; order Prado026; family Prado026; genus Prado026. Next base: position 3,869 of record JALOLN010000212.1, on the reverse strand, counting down.
AACTGCTCGGGGCAGGTGTCGTCGGGCGCAACGCCCCCCTCGTGGCCGCACTGGTCCTCACCTCCGGCGCCAGCCTGCTCATCGGGGTACTCACCGCGCTGGCGCTCGCCGCCGGCGGGCTGCCGGCGACGGGGTCGCTGGCGTTCGGGCTGGGCTGGGCGGCGTCCGGGCTGGCGTTCAGCGCGGTCGCCGCAGTGACCGCGCAGATGTCGACCGGACGCCGGGCGGCGGTCGGCCTGGGTCTGGCGGTCGTGGCCGTCACCTACGGGCTGCGGGCGATCGGTGACCTGGCGGAGGAGGGCCCCTCCCTGCTGTCGTGGCTGTCGCCCATCGGCTGGACCCAGCAGGTCCGGGCCTACGCGGGCGACCGCTGGTGGGTGCTGCTGCTGCCGCTCGGGCTGTGGGCGGCACTGGTGCCGGTGGCGTTCGCGCTGCGCGCCCGTCGTGACCTCGGCTCGGGCCTCCTCAGCGACCGGCCCGGACCCGCCCGCGGGAGCCTCACCGGGGTCGGCGGGCTCGCCGTCCGGCTGCACCGCGGGGTGCTGGTCGCCTGGGCGGTCGGCTTCGTCGGGTTCGGCCTGCTCCTGGGGTCGCTGGCGACCAGCGTCAGCGGGTTCGTCACCTCACCGGGGTTCCAGGACATCATCCGCAGGCTGGGCGGCGAGCAGACGCTCATCAACGCCTTCCTCGCCGCCGAGCTCGGCATCCTCGGGATCATCGTCACGGCCTACGGCCTCACCACGGCCCAGCACCTGCGGACGGAGGAGACCGCGGGGCACGCGGAGCCGCTCCTCGCCACCGCGACGACGCGCAGCCGCTGGGCGACGAGCCACGTCGCGGTGGCGGCCGGAGGGGTGGCCCTGCTCATGCTGCTGACCGGGCTCGCCGTGGGCACGGGCTACGCCATCGACGTCGGCGACGTCGGAGCGCTCGGCGACATCGTCGTGGCCGCGCTCGCGCGGGTGCCCGCCGCCTGGGTCGTCGTCAGCCTGGCGCTGGCCGTGTTCGGCTGGGCACCCCGCCTCACCGGGCTGGTCTGGGGCGCCTACGTCGCCTTCATCGCGATCGGCGAGTTCGGCGTGCTCTGGGACGCCCCGCAGTGGCTGATGGACCTCTCCCCCTTCGTGCACTCCCCCAGGCTCCCGGTGAACTCCTCCGCCGCGCTGCTCCCGGTGACGGCGCTCACCGCCGTCGCCGCGGCCCTGACCGTCGTCGGCTACGTCGGCTGGCGGCGCCGCGATCTGGCTCCCTGAGCGGACCTAGGCTGGCCAGGTGCTCCTGCGCCTGCTCCGGCCGGCCCTCCGGCCGTACCGCACCACGGTCGTCTGGGTGGTGCTGCTGCAGCTGCTGCAGTCCCTGGCGACGCTCTACCTGCCCACGCTGAACGCCGACATCATCGACAACGGCGTCGTCACCGGCGACACCGGCTACATCGTCCGGGTCGGCGGGCTCATGCTGGCCGTGACGCTGGTGCAGGTCGCCTGTGCCGTGGTGGCCGTATACCTCGGCGCCCGGGTGGCGATGGCTCTCGGCCGCGACATCAGGGCGGCGGTCTTCGGCCAGGTGCAGGAGTTCTCCGCCCGCGAGGTCGGTCGGTTCGGCGCCCCGTCCCTCATCACGCGGACGACGAACGACGTGCAGCAGGTCCAGATGCTCGTGCTGATGACGTTCACCCTGATGGTCGCGGCACCGATCATGGCCCTCGGCGGCGTCATCATGGCGATGCGCCAGGACGTGCCCCTGTCCGGCCTGCTGCTGGTCATCGTGCCCGTGCTCATGGTTGCGGTCCTCGCGATCGTCCGCCGGATGCGCCCGCTGTTCCGCGCCATGCAGGAGCGCATCGACCAGGTCAACCGGCTGCTCCGCGAGCAGATCAGCGGCATCCGGGTGATCCGCGCGTTCGTGCGCGACCGGTACGAGCAGGAGCGGTTCGCGCGGGCCAACGACGAGCTGATGACGGTCTCGCTCGGGGTGGGCCGGCTGATGGCCCTGATGTTCCCGCTGGTGCTCCTGGTGATCAACGTCTCCAGCGTCGCGGTGCTGTGGTTCGGCGCCCTGCGCATCGACAGCGGCGCGATGCAGATCGGCGCGCTGACCGCGTTCCTCACCTACCTCCTGCAGATCCTCATGGCCGTGATGATGGCCACGTTCATGTTCGTCATGGTTCCGCGCGCCGAGGTGTGCGCGGAGCGGATCGAGGAGGTCCTGGCGACACCCACGAGCGTCGTGGTCGACGCGGACGCCATCGCCGACCGCGCGATGCTCGGGCACCTCGAGCTGCGAGGTGCCGGGTTCCAGTATCCGGGGGCCGAGTCCCCGGTGCTCTGCGACGTCTCGCTGGTGGCTCGGCCCGGGCAGACCACCGCCATCATCGGCAGCACCGGCAGCGGCAAGACCACGCTGCTGAACCTCGTCCCACGGCTGTTCGACGCCACGGCCGGTGCGGTCCTGCTGGACGGCGTCGACGTGCGGCGGCTGGCCCCGGAGCTGCTGGCCCGGACGGTCGGGCTGGTCCCGCAGAAGCCGTACCTGTTCACCGGGACCATCGCCTCGAACCTGCGGTTCGGCCGGCCCGACGCCAGCGACGACGAGCTCTGGCACGCCCTCGAGGTGGCCCAGGCCCGGGAGTTCGTCGAGGCCATGCCCGGCGGGCTGGACGCGCCGGTCGCGCAGGGCGGCACGAACGTGTCGGGCGGCCAGCGGCAGCGGCTGGCGATCGCCCGGGCGCTGGTCCATCGCCCGCAGCTGTACCTGTTCGACGACTCCTTCTCCGCCCTGGACTACGCCACGGACGCCGCCCTGCGCGCCGCGCTGGTCCAGGAGACCGCCAACGCCACGGTGGTCGTCGTCGCGCAGCGGGTCGGCACGATCCGTGACGCCGACTGCATCGTGGTGCTCGACGAGGGCCTCGTCGTCGGTCGGGGGACGCACCGCGAGCTCATGGCGGACAACGAGACCTACCGGGAGATCGTCCTCTCGCAGCTCACCGAGCAGGAGGCGGCGTGAGCGCGGCCGGCCCGGCGACTGCGCCCAGGCGCCCGCTCGGGCCCCCGGGCCACGGCCCGGGCCACTTCATGGGCGGCATGCCCGTGGAGCGGTCGATGGACTTCCGCGGCTCCGGCCGGCGGTTGATGCGGGCCCTCGGCCCCGAACGCGCGGTCGTCGTGGCCGTCCTCGGGCTGGGCACGGTAAGCGTCGGGCTCACCGTGCTGGGGCCGAAGATCCTCGGCCGAGCCACCGACCTGATCTTCGTCGGCGTCGTCGGCCGGCAGGTCCCGGCCGGGGTCACGAAGGACCAGGCCGTGGCGCAGGTCCGCGCCTCGGGCAACGACACCCTGGCCGACCTGCTCGCCGCCACCGACTTCGTCCCCGGCCAGGGCATCGACTTCGGCGCGCTCGGCCGGGTGCTCATGCTCGCCCTGCTCGTCTACGTGTGCGGGTCGCTGTTCGCCTGGGTGCAGGGCCGGCTGGCGGCCCTGGCGGTGCAGCGGACGGTCTTCCGGCTGCGCGAGGACGTCGAGGCCAAGCTGTCGCGGCTGCCGCTGCGGTACTTCGACGGCCAGCCGCGCGGCGAGGTCCTCAGCCGGGTCACCAACGACATCGACAACGTCGCGATGACGCTCCAGCAGACGCTGAGCCAGCTGGTCACCTCGCTGCTGACGATCGTGGGCGTCCTCGTGATGATGCTCGTCATCTCACCGCTGCTGGCGGTCGTCGCGCTCGTCACGGTGCCGGCGTCGGTCCTCGTGGCCATGCTCATCGGCAAGCGCGCACAGCCGCAGTTCGTCGCCCAGTGGGCCACCACCGGCAGGCTCAACGGCCACATCGAGGAGATGTACACGGGGCACTCCCTCGTCAAGGCCTTCGGC
>JALOLN010000211.1 GCA_025455945.1 Actinomycetes bacterium | reverse complement strand
GCCCCGACCCGCCCGAGGTGGGCGCCGAGGTTGCCGCCCTCCGCGTGGAACACCACGGCCGTCACCCCTTCCGTCCGCAGCCGAGCCGGATGGCCACGGCCTCCCCACCGACCTCCCGGACCAGCGTCGGGTCGCCGCACACGACGAGCAGGTCACGGGCACGGGACAGCCCCACGTAGAGCATCTCCTGGGCCCGGGTCCGGTCGCGGAACCCGTTGACGGCGAGGACGACGGCGGGCCGCTCCAGCCCCTTGAACCCGAGCACGTGGCCGTAGAAGAGGTCGTCGTCGTCCCAGTACGACGCCCAGTAGGCGTCCTGGCCGTGCTCCTGCCGCTCGACCTGGACCGGGTGCCGCCGTCCGGTGGTCAGCAGCGTCACGTGCTGCTTCGCCCAGCCCTCGTCGAGCAGGGCGTCGGCCGCGTCGCTGGCCACGCCCACGGCGTCGTCGGTCGCGCAGGGGACGAAGCGCACGGGAGGGCCGTCACCGCCGCGGTAGCGCATCTGCTCGGGCGCCAGGCTGCCGAACGTCTGGGCGATCTGCCGGGTGTTGCGCAGGTTCTCGTCGAGCGGCACCTCGGCCAGCGGCACCGGAGGGCGGCCCTGCCGGGCGAACACCCGCTGCCCCTCGTCGGCGAACACCGTCAGCCCGCCGTGGTCCGGGTCACGCAGCGCCGCGAGCAGGGCCGGCCACCACGCGTCCGCGAAGTCCTGAGCCTCGTCGACGACGAAGGCGTCGAAGCGGTCCCGCTCGGCCCGGGCCTCTGCCAGGCCGCGCATGGCCTCGGGCAACCGTCGCTCCCAGTAGTCGCTGTCGTCGTCGCTGCCCGGTGGTGCGTCCAGCCAGTCCACGCCGAGGCCGTGGAACGTCCCGACGTACGCGGGCCGTTCGGTCGGCGCGAACAGCTCGACCCGGCGCTGCAGGAACGCCGCCAGGCCACGGCTGTAGCAGACCAGGCCGACCCGCTGCCCGCCGGCGGCCAGCCGCCGGGCCCGCTCCACCGCCAGCCACGTCTTGCCCGAGCCGGCACCGCCGCGGACCTCCACCCGGGGCATCAGCCGGATGGTGTCGAGGACCTTGGCCTGCCGTTCGGTGAGCAGGTCGCACACCCGCTCACGCTCCTCCGCCGCCGCGACGAGGTCGACCTGCGGGAGCATCCGGCCCGCGAGGCACTCCACGAGGTCGTCGACCTGCTCCGCCGTCGGGGGCGGCGGCTGGTCGGCGACCCACCGCAGGGCGTCCCAGACCCGGCCGGCCGCGTCGTCGAGGTCGCCCTTGCCGACGACCATCCACCGCGGGCAGTCCGGGGCGGCGAAGTCCGCCGGCACGTCGGTGAAGGGGAAGACGACGAGGTGGGCCAGCCGGGGCCATCCGTGCCGCCACCTCCGGTCCTCGCTGAGGTAGTTGCGCAGCAGGTACTTGCAGATGCGGGCCTGGTCGGTCGGGTGGATCTCCTTGACCGTGCCGCGGCCGGACTGCGTCCACACGGCGTCGGCCAGCCCCACCTGCCCGCCCTTGACCTCGGCGACGGCGACACCGACGCCGGGCCAGGCGACCACGAGGTCGGCCTCGCGGTCCTGCTTGCGGTCGGAGAAGCGCAGGCCGTGGAAGAGGACGGCGCCGTCGGGCAGCTGGGTCCGGAGCCGCTGCCACGCCTCGCGCTCGGCCGCGGACTGGAACTCCGGCTCCGGGGGGATGCACCGTGCCGTCATGGCCGCGGCACCGCCGGCGCACCCCGCCGGTGCCGAAACAGCTCGGCCGGCTTGCCCACGGCGCCCTGCCGCAGCCGGCCGGTGGGGCGCAGCTGCGGCTGCATCCGGCGCCGGAAGGTGTCCTTGGGCAGGGGTGCGCCGAGGACGGCCTCGTGCAGCCGCCGCAGCTCGAGCAGCGTGAACGGCCCGGCCAGGAGCCGGTCCGGGTCCGGGTGCTCGGCGTAGCGGGCCCGGGTGTGCGCCACGGCCAGGGCCACGATCTGGTCGTGGTCGTAGGGCAGCCCGACCGCCGCGGCAACGGGGACGGCGGCGACGTCGTCCCGGGCTGACACCGCGGGGGCGACGCGGCTCCAGCCCACGACGCTGACGTGGGCCACGGAGAGCACGCGGCCGCGGTCGTCGCGGTCGACCGCGTCGAACACGTGCAGCTGTGTGGGGGTGAGGCCGACCACCCCCGCCTTCTGCGCCAGCGACCGGCGCACGGCGTCGGCTAGCGTCTCGCCCTCGTGCAGGAAGGTTCCGGGCAGGGCCCACCGGTCCCGCCGGTGCCGATCGCGGTGCGCCACGAGCAGCACGTGCAGGGCCGCGGCGTCGGAGGGGACGGTCAGGACGGCGGTGTCCACGGCGAGCGATGGCCGCGGGTAGTCCGCGAGCGTGCGGCCGCTGGGATCCCGGTAGCGCCTGCCGGCCACGTCCGTCCTCCTCCGGTTGTCGCGTCTGCGCGCCAACCTAGCCGAGGGGAGGCCATGCTGACGATGGTCCCTGGACGCCGGCCGGGAGGGGTCCGACACTGGGACCGAGGTGTGATGAGCAGGTACTCGCGCCCGGTGAGCGTGGTGGGCGGCAACCGGCTGCCGTTCGCGCGCGCCTTCACCGCCTACGCCGAGGCGTCGAGCCAGGACCTGCTCACCGCCGCCCTCGCCGGCCTGATCGAGCGGTTCGACCTGGCCGGCGAGCTGCTCGGGCAGGTCGCCTGCGGAGCCGTGCTCAAGCACAGTCGTGACTACAACCTCACTCGGGAGTGCGTGCTCGGGTCCGCCCTCGATCCGCGGACGCCGGCGTGCGACGTCCAGCAGGCGTGCTGCACGGGCCTCGAGACCACGGTCCTGGTGGCGAACAAGATCGCACTCGGCCAGATCGACTCGGGCATCGCCGGCGGGGCGGACACGATGTCCGACGTGCCGCTGGCGTTCACCCCGCGGCTGCGCGCCGCGATCCTGGCCGCGCACCGGGCGCACACGATCGCGGGACGGGCCAGCGCGCTCGCCCGGATCCGGCCGTGGGACCTGCGTCCCGACGCCCCGCCGGAGCACGAGCCGCGCACCGGCAAGACGATGCACCAGCACGCCGCGCAGACCGCTCTGGACTGGGGTGTCAGCCGAGCCGAGCAGGACGCCTTCGCCGTTCGAAGCCACCGCCGCCTGGCAGCGGCATACGACAGGGGCGATCTCGACGCGTTGCTGACGCCGTTCGCCGGGCTCACCCGCGACAACGGCCTCAGGCCCGACACCACCGTCGACGTGCTCGCCACACTGCCGACGATCCGCGGCACCGACCCGGCGGCCGGGCTCACCGCCGGCAATGCCACCCCGCTGAGTGACGGGGCGGCAGTGGTCCTGCTGGCCAGTGACGAGTGGGCCGCCGAGCGGGGCCTCCCCGTGCTCGCCCACCTCACCGACTGCCAGACCGCGGCCGTGGACTACGTCGACGGCGCCGAGGGCCTCCTGATGGCTCCGGTGTACGCGGTGCCGGTGCTGCTGGACCGACTCGGTCTGGCCCTGACCGACTTCGACCGGGTCGAGGTCAATGAGGCGTACGCCGCACAGGTCCTGTGCACGCTCGCTGCCTGGGCGGACCCGACGTTCTGCACCCAACGTCTGGCACGCGCCGAACCGCTGGGCTCGGTCGACCTCGACCGGCTCAACGTGGCCGGCGGGGCCCTGGCCCTCGGCCACCCGTTCGCAGCCACCGGTGGCCGACTCGTCGCGCTGCTGGCCGGCGAGCTCGCCGCGAAGGACCTCCGACGCGGGCTGCTGACGATCTGCGCCGCCGGCGGTCTCGGCGCGGCTGCGGTGCTGGAGCGCTGAGCGGCCGCCGCCGCGGGCCGGCTCTACGGGAACACTTGCCTGATCGCCGATGTTAGTTGAGCATTGAAGCAGTTACCCGCTCGTCGTGCCCGTCGTGCTTGCCCCGCTCGCCCCACTGGAAGCCACCCGGAGGTCCGGATGCCCGCCGTCACCGTCGACAACCCCCTGAC
>JALOLN010000210.1 GCA_025455945.1 Actinomycetes bacterium | reverse complement strand
ACGGTGAGCGCGAGCCGGCCCGCGGACGGCAGCGTGTGGCAGCCGCGGGCGTACCGCTCCTGCACCGCGGGCCCCACCCGGATCGGGCTGGGCAGCTGCACCCGTCCGGCCAGCTCGTCGGGGGTGAGGAGCCGGCCCGCCTCGACAAGTGCGAGCGGGACCGCTCCCAGGGATCGCACGACGTCGCCGGCAGTCGCGTCGGACAGCCCCGGGGCCACCGATGCCAACAGCTCCAGCGCGGCAGCCTCCGGCAGCGCTGCGAGTTGCAGCCGCGGGACCTCGCGCATCCCCGGCAGCTGCTCGACCTCCGGTCGTCCGGCCAGGAGCAGCCCCACCGGGTCGGCCAGCAACCGGCGGGCGGCGAACAGCAGCGCTCGCAGCGAGGCCTCGTCCAGCCACTGGACGTCGTCCACGACGACGAGGAGTGGGCCACCGGAGGCGGCCTCGAGCAGTGCGGTGAGCAGGCTCGGCACGGTGGTGGCGCCCGGGTCGATCGTGGCACCGACTGCGCGCAACCGGCGCAGGATCAGGTCGAGCACGGCACCGCGGACCGCGGTCTCTGGCTCCACGGCGGTCACCCGGACGACGGCTACCCCGGACGCCGCGGCATGGTCGGCCGCCACGGAGAGCAGGCTGGTCTTGCCCATGCCCGGCTCGCCGACCACGCACAGCGTCTGAGCCTGGCCGCCCCGCGCCGCGGCGACGAGGGCGTCGAGCCGCGACAGCTCCGCCGCACGTCCCACCAGCACGCGAGCAGGGTCGCAGTCAGACGGGGCTCACGCCAACGACTAGGGGAATCCCCGAAGAGGGCGCGGGCCGTCCTCGGTGAGCCTGCTGGTGACCCCGACCTCCCGGTCGGTGGCACTGGAGAGGAGCCCTCCATGACCCGCACCCGCACCACCCTCGCCGTCGGCCTGGCCGGCGCCGTTCTGCTCACCGGCGTCGTCGCCTCGTCGGCGGCGGCTTCCGGCACCTCCACGACCTACCTCAGCGTCGCTGGCGCCTGGCGGATGACCATCGACCCGCTGCCCAACCCGGGTGGAGACCCGCCGCCGTTCGTCAGTCGGATCGCGTTCGCGCACGGCGGTGTCGTGACCGAGTCCGCCAGCAAGTACCCGCCCGGCTTCGTGGCCGGGTCGGCGGGCATCGGTGCCTGGAAGCAGCACCGCGACCGGGTGACGTTCACCTTCGAGCGCTTCCTCTACGACGCGAACGGCTTCGCCGCCATCCAGCGGGTGGAGGGACACGCGACCGTCGGCGCCAAGGGGCAGACCCAGGGCGGACCCGCGACGGCGACCCTGCTCGCTCCGGACGGCCAGACCGTGCTCGCCAGCTTCGGCGTCCAGTCGTCGGGGACGCGCCTCAAGCCGTGACCGGTGCGGGCACGGACGGGTGTGGGGCGGCGACCTGCCGCCCCACACCCCTGCCGGACCCCCCGGGGAGCGTTGATCATCGGCCAACCGGGGTTCTCAGTCGACGAGAACCCCGACTAGCCGATGATCAACGTGGTGAGAGGCGGCGCGGCGCGTCGGCGTGTGACGAGTGGTTCCCCTGGTGCGGGTGGGTAGCCTGCGACCATGGCCAGCCGCACCTCTGCCGGGCCCAGCCGCTCGCGGGCGTCCGCGACGTCAGGGCGGCCGACGGCGTCCCAGGGGCGCAGCCGCCCGGCGCCGGCGAAGTCCGCGGCCAAGCCGGCCGCCCGGCGCCCGCCCGCACGCCCTCCCGTCCCCAGCGGACCAGGGCCCCTGACGCGGGCTGCGCGCGCGTTCGGCCGGTTCGTGCGCGCCTGCTGGCTCGGCGTGGCCCATCTCGTCGGGGGCACGGCGCGGCGGATCGGCAGGGGAGCCCGAGAGAGCGCCCGCGAGCTGGACCCGATGCAGCGCCGCGACGGGCTCGGCCTGCTGCTCATCGGGCTCGCCGTCCTCGCCGCCGCTGTCGCCTGGTGGGGCCTGTCCGGCCCCGTCGGCGAGGCCGTCCGGGCCGTGGTCGTGGGTGCCGCCGGCACGCTGGCCTGGGCCGTGCCGTTCCTGCTCGGCGCCGCCGCCTGGCGGGTGCTGCGCCACCCCGACCGCAACGCGCCGGCCGGCCGGATCCTCATCGGCTCCGCCGCGATACTCCTCGGCGTCCTGGGGCTGGTGCACGTCGCCCAGGGCACCCCCCAGCCCGCGGACGGCGGCGCCGCCATGCAGGCCGGCGGCGGCTGGCTCGGCTGGCTGTCCGCCGCGCCGCTCGTCGCAGGGGTGACCCCCTACGTCGCCGCCCCCCTGCTCCTGCTGCTCACGCTCTTCGGGCTGCTCGTGCTCACCGCCACGCCCGTCCACCAGGTCCCCGAGCGGCTGCGCGCCCTGGAGACCCGGCTGCTGCGCCGTCCCACCGAGAGCCTGGTCGAGGGCCAGGCGGCCGTGATCGACCTCACCGCACCCGCCCCCGAGCCGTTGCAGCGCAGCCGGCCGCGCCGCCGCGTCGGGGTGGCCCAGCCCACGGACGCCAACCCCTCCGACCCCGGCGATGCCGCCGACGAGCACGCGGCCAAGCCGCCGCCGCCGATGCCGGCGCGGGTCGAGCAGCTGGCCCTGTCGGGGGACGTCACCTACCACCTGCCACCGGCCGAGCTGCTGGTCGCCGGCGCCCCGCACAAGGTGCGCAGCACCGTCAACGACTCGGTCGTCGACTCCCTCACCCAGGTCCTCGACCAGTTCGAGATCGACGCCCAGGTCACCGGGTTCAGCCGCGGCCCCACGGTCACCCGGTACGAGGTCGAGCTCGGGCCCGCGGTGAAGGTGGAGCGGGTGACCGCCCTGTCGAAGAACATCGCCTACGCCGTGGCCAGCGCCGACGTCCGCATCCTCAGCCCGATCCCCGGGAAGTCGGCCATCGGGATCGAGATCCCCAACGCCGACCGGGAGATCGTCAGCCTCGGCGACACCCTGCGCTCCCCGGTGGCGCGGGCCGACCACCACCCGCTGATGGTGGGGCTGGGCAAGGACGTCGAGGGCGGCTACGTCGTCGCCAACCTCGCCAAGATGCCGCACCTCCTCGTCGCGGGCGCGACCGGGGCGGGCAAGTCCAGCTGCATCAACTCCCTGATCATCTCGCTCCTCCAGCGGGCCACGCCGGACGAGGTGCGGCTGATCCTCGTCGACCCCAAGCGGGTGGAGCTCACCGCCTACGAGGGGGTGCCGCACCTCATCACGCCGATCATCACCAGCCCGAAGAAGGCCGCGGAGGCCCTCCAGTGGGTGGTGCGCGAGATGGACCAGCGGTACGACGACCTCGCGAACTTCGGCTTCCGGCACGTCGACGACTTCAACAAGGCCGTGCGGTCCGGGACGCTGGAGCCCCTGCCGGGCAGCGAGCGGGTCCTGCAGCCCTACCCTTACCTGCTCGTCGTCGTCGACGAGCTCGCCGACCTCATGATGGTCGCCCCACGGGACGTCGAGGACGCCATCGTCCGCATCACCCAGCTGGCCCGGGCCGCCGGGATCCACCTCGTGCTGGCCACCCAGCGTCCCTCCGTCGACGTCGTCACCGGACTGATCAAGGCCAACGTGCCGTCCCGCCTGGCGTTCGCGACGTCCAGCCTGGCCGACAGCCGGGTCATCCTCGACCAGCCGGGGGCGGAGAAGCTCGTCGGTCAGGGTGACGGGCTGTTCCTGCCCATGGGCGCGAGCAAGGCCGCCCGGATCCAGGGCGCCTGGGTCAGCGAGGCCGAGATCCACGCCGTCGTGGCGCACTGCAAGGCCCAACTGCAGCCGGTCTACCGCGACGACGTGACGGCCGGGGGTGGCCCCAAGCGGGAGGTCGACGAGGAGGTCGGCGACGACCTCGACCTGCTGTGCCAGGCGGTGGAGCTTGTCGTCACCTCCCAGTTCGGCTCCACGTCGATGCTGCAGCGCAAGCTGCGGGTTGGGTTCGCCAAGGCCGGTCGGCTCATGGACCTCATGGAGACCCGGGGAGTCGTGGGGCCCTCGGAGGGGTCGAAGGCCCGCGAGGTGCTCGTCAAGGCC
>JALOLN010000209.1 GCA_025455945.1 Actinomycetes bacterium | reverse complement strand
TCCTCGTCGTACCAGGCCTGGTAGACCTGCAGGAAGATCCACTGGGTCCAGCGGTAGAAGGCGACGTCGGTGGTGGCGACGCTGCGCCGGGAGTCGTGGGCCAGGCCGATCCGGCGCAGCTGGCGCCGCATCGTGGCGATGTTGGCCTCGGTCGTGACCCGGGGGTGCTGACCGGTCTGCACCGCGTACTGCTCGGCGGGCAGCCCGAAGGAGTCGTAGCCCAGCGCGTGCAGCACGTTGTCGCCGCACATCCGCCGGTAGCGGCCCACGACGTCGGTGGCGATGTAGCCCAGCGGGTGGCCGACGTGCAGCCCCACCCCGGACGGGTAGGGGAACATGTCGAGGACGTAGCACTTGGGCCGGCCGGCCAGCCGGGTCACGTCGGCCAGCGGCCCGGTGGGGTTCGGCGCCGCGAAGGTGCCCTCGGCCTCCCACCGGTCCTGCCAGCGGGCCTCGATCTGCCCGGCCAGCTCACCGGTGTACCGGTAGGGCTCGCTGCCGCCCGTCGTGCTCTCGCTCATCGCCGTCCCTCGCTCGTCCGATCCGGCCCGGGCATGAAAAGGCCCCTCGCGCAGGAGGGGCAGCCGCGTCGACAGGGCTCGTCGCCGACGCGGCTAGGCAAGGAGCAGGCCGGACCGCATGCCGAGCAGGCTACCGCAGCAGCGCCGCGGCGACGGCCCGGCCGATGTCCTCGTGCACCTGCCAGCCCCAGTGCATGCCGTCCGGGTTCCCGGTGCCTGCGGCCAGCGACGGGCCGACGATGGGGTCCAGCTCGACCAGCACGACGCCCTCGCGCTGCGCCCACCGGCGGGCGGCGGCGACGGCCGGAGCGTGCTGCCGATGGGAGGGGTAGATCGCCGCGGCGTGCGGGGACGGGCCGAGCAGGACGACCGGCAGGTCGCCGCGCAGGATGCGCATCGCCTGCACGATGCGCGACAGGTAGGTGTCGGTCGCCGCCTGCGGCAGCTGCCGCAGCCGGCCGCCGGAGATGCGGATGACGTGGGGGCCGACCTGGTGGTAGACCGCGCGGACCCGTCGGCGCAGCCCCCCGGGACGCAGGTAGGCGATGCCCTCCCGCAGGTAGGTGGGGATCGCCGCCGGCAGGTGGTCCATCTGCCCGACGGCGAGCACCAGCGCGTCGGCGCGGGGGGCCAGCACGCTGGCCACCTGGGGGTCCTTGGTCAGCGCCCACCAGGCGTCCCGGGCGGTCCAGCCCAGCCGGGCCACCACGTCGGGCCGCACGTCCGGGCCGAGCGCGGCGGCCATGACGTTGGGGAACAGCCGGGGGTCGGTGAGCGCGACGGGGGTCGCGGGGCCGTGGAAGGTCAGGGAGTCCCCGAAGACCAGGACGTGCCGCACCGGGCCGGGCCCTACTGCCCGCCCGCGCTGGGCGACCCCGGCGTCCCGGCCGAGCCTGCCTGCGGGTGGCGCAGCGCCCGACGCCGGTTCATCTCCCGGTCCGCCTGCTCCAGCAGCTCGGGCAGGTTGCCGTCGTCCCAGGGGGCGAGCATGGCGCTGCCCGCGTTCACCTGGGGCTGCCAGCCGGGGACGTCCTCGATCGGATGCTCCGCGAGCCGACCGCGCACCCGCTTCTCGAGGTCGACCGGCGCCGTGCCGGCGCCGGGGCCGAGCACGCAGAACTCGTCACCGCCCCACCGGGCCACGACGTCGCCCGCCCGCACGCACCCGTGCAGCGCCTGCGCGACCGCGACCAGCACCCGGTCCCCCGCCGCGTGCCCGAGCCGCTCGTTGACCCCGCCGAGCCCCTCGACGTCGAGGATCGTGCAGTGCACGGCGTTGCCGACCCGGCGGGCGTTCTGCAGCACCTGCTCCCCGACCAGGGTGAGCCCGCGCCGGTTGAGCAGGCCGGTCAGCCCGTCCTCCACGGCGGCGCGCTCGGTCCCCTCGGCGGCCTCGGCGAGCCGGTCGATGCCGCCCCGGCGCACCAGCCCGACGACGCCGCCGAGCAGGGTGGCGAGCAGCAGCTGGGCCACCCAGGCCCGGAAGGTCCCCCCGGGCAGTGCGGGCAGGCAGCCCAGCCACCCGGCCCAGACCAGGACGTGGGCCACGGCCAGCCAGCGCCGTCCGGGCAGCGCCAGCCCGGCCAGGACGAGCACGAGCAGGACGTACGCCGTGAGGTTGGGCTCGCCCTCGAGCCCTAGGGCGAGCAGCGCGTTCCCGCCCGCGAGCAGGACGACGAGGAGCGCCCACGGCTGGGCCCGGGGGGCGGGCACCGGGCGCCGGCTGGACCAGGCGCACAGGGCGGCCAACCCGACGGCGCTCACCGCCGACACGACGGGCAGCACCAGCCGGGCGGTGCCGGTGGCGACGAACGGGAGGACGACGGTGACGACGACCAGGAGCAGCGAGAGCAGCCCGGACAGCACGGGCAGGTCGGCGGCCACGGCGGGGCCGTACCGGTCCGCGCGGGGGGTGTCGTCACCGAGCGGCGCCACGGTCACGGGACCAACCCCCCTCGACCGTCGTGGGTGGAGCTGAGGGGACTCGAACCCCTGACCCCCTGCATGCCATGCAGGTGCGCTACCAGCTGCGCCACAGCCCCGCGCTCTCGTCGAGCACCGCCCTCGCGGGCGGCGCCCAGGATAGCCCGACCCGGACCCCCGGGTGAAACCGGCGTCACCGGTCGTCCCCGATGACCGGCTCCGGCACGCTCCCCGCGTTGTGCTCGGCCAGTCGCCACCCGGCGGGGACGTCGGACTCCTCGAGCACCGACCAGGAGCAGTTGGCCAGCCCCCCGAGCGCGGTCCAGCTGCCCACCGGCAGGGCGAGCATGCGCCCGATGGCTGCCCGCGCGGTGCCCCCGTGGGTGACGGCGACCAGGACTCCGCCGTCGGGCACGTCTGCCAGCGCCGCCGTCACGGCGGCCACCGCCCGGTCCGCCAGCTCGCTGCGGGTCTCGCCGCCGCCCGCCGGCACGTCCGCGCCGGCGCGCCAGGCGAGGAACCGCTCGGTGTCGCTGGCCGCGATCTCCGCGACCAGCCGCCCCTGCCACTCCCCGCCGTACGTCTCGCGCAGCCGCGGGTCCACCGCCGGGTCGAGCCCGGTGCGGCAGGCGAGCGCCGCCGCGGTCTCCTGGGCCCGCCCGAGGTCGGACGTCACCACCCTCGCGGGCGGGAAGGCGGCGAGCACCCGCGCCGCCCGGGCGGCCTGCCCCCGCCCGACGTCGTCCAGCGCGACGTCGAGATGGCCCTGGAATCGGCCGGTGTCGTTCCACGCGGTCCGGCCGTGCCGCCACAGCACGACCCGCCGGCCGGTCAGACCCGCACCTCCTCGGGCAGCGGGATCGCCGGACAGTCCTTCCAGATGCGCTCGAGGGAGTAGTACACGCGCTGCTCGGCGTGCAGGACGTGCACGACGACGTCGAGGTAGTCGAGCAGCACCCAGCCGCCGTCCCGGTGTCCCTCGCGCCGCACCGGCTTGGTGTCGTGCTCGAGCCGGAGGCGCTCCTCGACCGCGTCGACGATGGCCGCGACCTGCCGCTCGTTGGGCGCGGAGCACAGCAGGAACGCGTCCGTGATCGCCAGCTGGTCACTCACGTCGAAGGCGAGGATGTCGTCGGCCTTCTTGTCGGCGGCGGCCAGCGCGGCGGTGGTCACCAGCGCCACGGCGTGCGAGGAGGCGGTCACAGGGCAGGCTCTCCGGTCGGGGTCGGTCCCATCAGGATCTCACGGCGCGAAGTCGGCCCCGAGGATCACGACGACGTCGGCCACCGACTGGCCCTGGGCGGCCACTCGCAGGTCGGACTCCGGCAGCCCCAGGGCCGCGGCGACCTCCGCCCCCTGGGTCCGTGCGGCGGCCGAGGCGTCGCGGATCAGGACGACCGACGTGCGGTAGCCGAACCGGTTGGCGTTGCCGCCGTTGACGTAGGTGAACCCCTCCTCGACGAGCAGCCCCCGCGCCTGCTCCCCCAGTCCCGGGGTGCCCACGCCGTTCTGGACGAGGACCCGCACCGGGCCGCCGGCGCGCTGCGGCGGCAGCGACCCGGCCAGCACGCTGCTGACCAGCTGCTCGGTGGGCTCGGGGTCGACGACGTA
>JALOLN010000208.1 GCA_025455945.1 Actinomycetes bacterium | reverse complement strand
GGCGAGCCGCCGGACCTCGTCCGCGAGGTCCTCCGCCGGCGGCATGGGGGCAGGCTAACTGGCGTAGGGTGGACCTTCGTTGGTCCCACGCACGCCAGGAGGCGCCCGATGACGCTGCACCACTCCGAGGAGACCCACGCCAACCTGGTCGCCCGGGTCCCGGGTGCGACCGGGCGTGAGCTCAAGGACTGGTTCGCGATCGTCCAGGACGGCCCGTCGTTCACCCGGTTCGAGGACCGCGTGCACTGGCTGCAGGACGAGTACGACGTCTCTCACGGGTACGCGACCGCCATCGTCCACGAGTACGACAAGCAGAAGGCGGCCCGCCGCCACACCTGAGCAGCGCAGGCACCAGACGACGACGCCGCCGGCCCCACACAGGGGTCGGCGGCGTCGTCGTGCGCGGGGTGGGCTACTCGCGACCCTGCAGGATCGCCAGCAGGCGCAGCAGCTCGAGGTACAGCCAGACCAGGGTGACCACCAGACCGAAGGCGCCCAGCCAGGACTCCTTCTCCGGCAGCCCCGCGGCCACGCCCTGTTCGATCGCGTCGAAGTCGAGGACGAGGGAGAAGGACGCCAGGGCCACCCCGGCGACGCACAGCAGCAGGCCGAGCCCGCCGACGCCGTAGAAGCCCCAGCCGCCACCTACGCCGAAGAACGCCGAGACGAGGCTGACCAGCGCGATCCCCAGATACGAGAACATCGCGATCATCATCATCTTGCGGAAGCGCGGCGTGGCGCGGAGCAGGCCGGTCTTGTAGAGCACCAGCATCACGCCGAACGCGGTGAACGTGCCGATGACGGCCTGCAGGACGATGCCGGGGTACGCCTCCTGGAAGAACCTGCTGATCCCGCCGACGAAGACGCCCTCGAACAGCGCGTAGGCCATGATCAACGGCGGGCTCGTGACCCGCTTGAACGAGACCACCATGCCGAGGACGAAGGCGACGGCCAGGCTGGCCCACGCCACCCAAGGCAGCGAGCCGACGATCTGCCAGCCGGCCACCGCGCCGAACAGCAGCAGGACGAACAACATGCCGGTCTTGACGACGACGTCGTCGACCGTCATCGGCTGCCCGGTCGTCGACTGGCGGCGGTACATCTCCTCCAGCGTGACGGCGTCCACTCCGGCAGTGGCCGTGGGTGCTGGACCGAACCCGGCGTACGCCTGGCCGTCACGACCGAACTCCCGGTTGAGGACCGGGTTCCTGCTCTCCATGGGGCTCCTCCCCGACGTGGTGTCCTCCCACGGTAGATACCCGATGCGCACTTCGCCAATCCATCGGCCGAATGGGCGCGCCGGGGCGGCAGGGCGGGACGTGCCCGGGGCGGGAGTCGAACCCGCATGCCCTCAGGGGCGGACCCTTTTAAGGGGCCTGTGTCTGACCAGTTCCACCACCCGGGCGTATCAGCCAGCGTACGGGGGCTAGAGGTACACCCGACGGGCGAAGACGGCGTGCGCACCGGCCACCCGGTCGAGGAAGACCAGACCGTCGAGGTGGTCCAGCTCGTGCTGCAGCGCCCGCGCCTCGAACGCGTCCGTCTCGACCAGCACCTGCTCCCCCGACCCCGGGAGCATGCCGCGGACGGCGACCCGGGTGGCCCGCTTGACGTCGCCGGTGAGGTCGGGCACCGACATGCACCCCTCACGGCCCCGCTCGTTGCGAGACGCCTCGACGAGCACCGGGTTCACCAGGACGAACGCGCCGTGCGACGTCCGGGCCTTCGGGTGCGAGGTGACGTCCACGGAGAACACTCGCCAGCCCAGGCCGACCTGGTTGGCCGCCAGCCCCACGCACCCCGGCGAGACCCGCTGGGTCGCGAGCAGGTCCGCGGCGAGCTGTACGACGTGCGGGTCGGCCGGGTCCACCTCCGTACAGCGCGCCGCCAGCACCGGGTCAGGGGCCCGGACGACGTCGAGGACCCGCCCGACCGGCAGGTCGGGCAGCAGCCCGTTCACAGGACGTCGGCCTCCGCCGGGCGGAGGGTGGCCTCGACGCCCAGCCCGCTGGCCACGCCGGCGAGGGCGCGCTGCAGGTCGACGACGTCGGTGGCCTCCGGCAGCTCGACCTCCGCGACCAGGAGGTACAGCTCACCCGACAGCCGGGTCGTCAGATCGGTCACGTTGCCGCCGTACGAGGCGAGCAGGTGAGTGACGGTCGAGACGATCCCGGGCCGGTCCGCCCCGTGCACCGACAGCACCCAGCACGGCCCCGTGCTCGGCGGCGCCGGCTCGTCGGGCAGGTCACGGACGGCGACCACCAGGTCAGGCACCGCCGGTGTCAGCTCGGCCTGGACGACCGGCGCCGGCACCTGGGTCCGGACGACGAGGGTCATGGCGAAGTGACCCCGCAGCCGGGTCATCGAGGAGTCCTCGAGGTTGCCCCCGAGGTCGGCCAGCACACCCGTGACGTCGGCGATGATGCCGGGCCGGTCGTGCCCCAGGACGGTGACCGCAAGAAGTGGCATGGCGCCGAACCTACCTGCGACCCGCTCCGCATCAAGGGACCCCTGTGGCGGCTAGACCGCCGTCAGCTGCCCTTCATCGTGCGTCGTCGCGCAGGGTCTCCCCAGGGATCGGCCGTGTGATGGGCGCCGCACCTCGATCTATTCGCCACAGGGGTCCCTTGATGCGGAGCGGGCGCGGGATAGGACGGCGTCCAGCATGGGCTCGGTCAGCCGTCCAGTGAAGGTGTTCTGCTGGCTCGGGTGGTAGCAGCCCAGCAGCCGGACGCCGCCGAGGCTCACCTCGGTGCCGTGCCCGAACCGCGGCCGGGGTCGCGGCAGCGCCACCCCCGACCGGGCCAGGGCGCCCAGCACGGCGTCCCAGGCGAACCCGCCGAGCGCCACGACGACTCGCACCGTCGGCCGGAGCAGGCCGAGCTCTGCGTCCAGCCACGGGGCGCAGGCCTCCCGCTCGGCAGGAGTGGGCCGGTTGGCGGGCGGGGCGCACCGGACGGCGGCCAGCACGCGCGCACCCACCAGCCGCTGGCCGTCGCCGGCCGACACCGACGTCGGCTGCACCGCCAGGCCGGCCCGGTGCAGCGCAGCGAAGAGCCAGTCACCGCTGCGGTCACCGGTGAACACCCGACCCGTGCGGTTGCCGCCGTGGGCGGCCGGCGCCAGCCCGACCAGCAGGACGGCGGCCGCCGGGTCCCCCCAGCCTGGCACCGGCCGCCCCCAGTACCGCTCGGCCGCGAAGGCCCGCCGCCGCTTGTGCGCGACCTCCTCCCGCCAGGCCACCAGGCGGGGGCAGGCCCGGCAGACCGAGACGCGGGCGTCCAGCTCCGCGAGGGTGCCCGCGGTGGCGGCCAGCCGCGGCACCTCGCCGGCGTCGCGGGCGACCGGGGTCGAGGCGTCGGCAGGATCGCCCGGCCAGCCGCCCCCCGGCACGGCCGGGCCGACGGTCACGCGGACAGGCGGCGCCGGAACAGGTCCAGGGTGCGCTCCCAGGCCGCGGCCGACGCGGCGGCGTGGTACACCTCCGGCCGGTCGTCGTTGAAGAACGCGTGCTCGGTGCCGGGGTAGTCGAAGACCTCCACCTGCCCGCCGGCGGCCTCGACCGCGGCCACCGCCTGGCGGATCCCCGGCGCCGCCGAGGTCCCGTCAGCCTCCGAGCAGTGGATCTGCGCCACCTTCCCGGCGTAGGACGGCCAGTCCGGGCTCATCCGCTCCCACGGCACGGCCGGGTAGAAGCCCACCGCAGCGACGACCTCCGGCGCGAGGGTCGCGCTCCACAACGCCAGCGACCCGCCCATGCAGAAGCCCACCGTGCCCACGCCGGCGCCGGACACCTCCGGCCGTCCGGCCAGGTGCGCCGCCGCGCCGGCGATGTCCTTGGCGGCCTGGTCCATGGCCAGGCCCATCATGAGCTTGCCGGCCTCGTCCGGCTCCGTCGTCTGGACGCCGTGGTAGAGGTCGGGGGCCATGGCGACGAAGCCCTCAGCCGCGAACCGGTCCACCACCGCGGTGATGTGACCCACCAGGCCCCACCACTCCTGGATGACGATCACCCCGGGGCCGGACCCACCCGCTGCCGGGGCGAAGTAGCCCGAGCCCGTCGTTCCGTTCGAGGGGAACTCGACG
>JALOLN010000207.1 GCA_025455945.1 Actinomycetes bacterium | reverse complement strand
CCCCGAGCCGCCGGCCGACGCGCCGGGGGCCCCGGGGCCGACCGGTGAGCCTGCCGAGGTCCTCGAGGGCGAGGTGGTCGAGCCCACCGACACCGCGGCCGCGGAGGCTGACGCGTTGCTCGCCGAGGCCCTGGACGCCGAGGCGATCGAGGCGCAGTTCAGCGCCGCGGAGGCCGACCTGGCCAAGGCGGCCGGGGCCTCGGGCGCCGCGGCCGACGAGGTGGCGGCCCTGACTTCGGACCTGCAGCGCGTGCACGCGGAGTACTCGAACTACCGCAAGCGCGTCGAGCGCGACCGGGAGCTCGTCCGCGACCGGGCCGTGGAGGCCGTGCTCGTCGAGTTGCTGCCGATCCTCGACGACATCGGCCGCGCCCGCGACCACGACGAGCTGGTCGGTGGCTTCCGCAGCGTCGGCGAGGCGCTGGAGGCCACCGCCGCCAAGCTCGGGCTGGTCCAGTTCGGGACGCCCGGCGAGCCGTTCGACCCGACACGGCACGAGGCCCTCATGCGCGAGGAGCGCGAGGGGGTCACCGAGCCGACCGTCGTGACCGTGCTGCAGGCCGGCTACGAGATGAACGGGCGCATCGTCCGCCCGGCCCGCGTGTCCGTCGCGGGTACCGACTGAGCACGACAGGAACACGAGAGGAGGTGGGGGTGCGGTGAGCACGAAGGACTGGATCGACAAGGACTTCTACAAGGTCCTGGGCGTCAAGAAGGACGCCACGGCCGATGACATCAAGAAGGCCTACCGCACCCTCGCCCGCAAGCACCACCCTGACAAGAACCCGGACAACGCGGCGGCCGAGGCCCGCTTCAAGGACGTCTCCGAGGCCTACGACGTCCTGTCGGACCCGAAGACCCGCAAGGAGTACGACGAGGCCCGCGCGCTGTTCGGCAGCGGTGGCTTCCGGTTCCCCGGCGGGGGTGGGACCGCTCCCGGCGGCACCAACGTCAACCTCGAGGACCTGCTGGCCCAGATGCGCCAGCAGGGCGGCGGGGCGGGCGGGCCTGCCGGGACCGGGGGCGGGCTCGGTGGGATGTTCGGGGACGTCCTCGGCGGGCTGTTCAACCGCGGCGGCGCGCCGCGCACCACGACCCGCATGGCCCGCCGCGGCGCGGACATCGAGAGCGAGGCGACGATCTCGTTCTCAGAGGCGCTCGACGGCGTGACGGTCTCCCTGCGCCTGACCACCGACGAGCCCTGCGCCAGCTGCTCGGGCACCGGGGCCGCCGCCGGCACCTCGCCGCGGCTGTGCCCCGCCTGCGACGGTCAGGGCCAGGTGCTGCGCAGCGGCGGGGGCTTCGCCCTGCCCGAGCCGTGCCGTGAGTGCCGCGGCCGCGGCATGGTGGTCGACAACCCGTGCCAGACCTGCACCGGCTCCGGCCGCGCGCGGGCAGCCCGTCCGGTCAGCGCCCGAATCCCCGCGGGTGTCAGCGACGGCGCACGGATCCGGCTCAAGGGCAAGGGGGCGTCGGGCGAGAACGGTGGCCCGCCCGGGGACCTGTTCATCGTCGTGCACGTGTCGTCCGACCCGGTCTTCGGGCGCACCGGGGACAACGTCACGGTCACCGTCCCGGTGACCTTCGCCGAGGCTGCGCTGGGGGCCGAGATCCCGGTCCCGCTGCCCCGGGGCGGGAGGGTCACCCTCAAGATCCCGCCGGGCACGGCCAACGGCCGCACGTTCCGGATCCGCGGGCGGGGCGCCGGGCGCCGTGACGGGTCCGTCGGTGACCTGCTCGCCACGGTCGAGGTCGCCGTGCCGTACACGCTCACCGATGACGCACGCACCGCCCTGGCCGCCTACGTGGCCGCGGCGGCGGAGCCGGATCCCCGTGCTGGACTCTTGGCCTCGGCCGCCAACCGGCCCGGTGCCCGGTCCACCACGAGCAGGGAGGGAGGTGGCTGATGGAGGGCTTCGACGACGACACCCCCGTCTATGTGATCTCCGTGGCGGCCACCCTGGCCGGGCTCCATCCGCAGACCCTGCGGCAGTACGACCGGCTGGGCCTGGTCTCCCCGGACCGAGTCGGCGGGCGCAACCGCCTGTACTCGATGCGAGACATCGCCCGGCTGCGCGAGGTGCAGCGCCTGGCCGCCGATGGCGTCAACCTCACCGGGATCATGCGCATCCTCGAGCTGGAGGGGGAGCTCGACCGCGTGCGCCGGCGGCTCGAGGCCCTGGAGCGGCAGGAGCGCTCGACCGCGCTGGTCGTCTGGCGACCCGACCGCCGCCGCTGAACCTCGAGTCCGCGCCCCACCCCGAGCGGTGGTCGGTCCGTCCGACGGATCGACCCGGCGACCACCGCCCCTGTGACCCATCACCCAGCCACGAGCCCGCAAGGAGGAACGCATGGCTGACCAGTTCACCACCCGCACCCAGGAGGCGCTGAGCGCCGCGGTGCGAGACGCGGCGGGCCGCGGCAACGCCCACGTCGAGCCGATCCATGTCCTGTCCGCCCTGCTGACCCAGCGCGACGGCATCGCCACCGCCCTGCTCGAGGGGCTCGGGGTCGACCTGCCGGCCCTGTCGGCCCGGGTCGAGCGGACCCTGGCCGCGCTGCCGGCTGCGTCAGGCACCACGGTGGCCAGCGCGGACCTGGCCCAGTCGACCTACCGCGTGCTCAAGGCGGCCGGCGACCTGGCGTCGTCGCGGGGTGACTCGTTCGTGTCGACCGAGCACCTGCTGATCGCCCTGGCCGCTGCGGACGCCCCGACGGGACCGCTGCTGGCCGGTGTCGGGGCCACGCCGGACGCGCTCGTGGCCGCCCTGGACGCCGCTCGCGGTGGCCGCCGTGTGGACTCCGCGGATCCGGAGGGCTCCTTCAAGGCGCTGGAGAAGTACGGCATCGACCTCACCGCCCGGGCGCGGGAGGGGAAGGTCGACCCCGTCATCGGCCGGGATGCCGAGATCCGGCGGGTGGTGCAGGTGCTGTCCCGCCGGACGAAGAACAACCCCGTGCTGATCGGTGAGCCGGGTGTGGGCAAGACCGCGGTGGTTGAGGGCCTGGCCCAGCGGATCGTGGCCGGTGACGTGCCGGAGTCACTGAAGGGCAAGCGCCTGATCGCACTGGACCTGGCCGCCATGGTGGCGGGGGCCAAGTACCGCGGCGAGTTCGAGGAGCGCCTGAAGTCGGTGCTATCGGAGATCGCCGACTCCAACGGCCAGGTGATCACCTTCATCGACGAGCTGCACACGGTGGTCGGCGCCGGGGCCGGAGGCGACTCGGCCATGGACGCCGGGAACATGCTCAAGCCGATGCTGGCCCGCGGTGAGCTGCGCATGGTCGGGGCGACCACCCTGGACGAGTATCGCGAGCGCATCGAGAAGGACCCGGCCCTGGAGCGGCGCTTCCAGCAGGTGCTGGTCGGCGAGCCCAGCGTGGAGGACACCATCGGCATCCTGCGCGGGCTGAAGGAGAAGTACGAGGCCCACCACAAGGTGGCCATCTCCGACGCCGCGCTCGTGTCCGCGGCGACCCTGTCGGACCGTTACATCACCAGCCGGTTCCTGCCGGACAAGGCGATCGACCTGGTCGACGAGGCCGCCTCCCGGCTGCGCATGGAGATCGACTCCTCCCCGGTGGAGATCGACCAGTTGCAGCGCGCCGTCGACCGGCTGCGCATGGAGGAGCTCGCGCTGGCCAAGGAGACCGACGCCGCCTCGGTGGAGCGGTTGGCCAAGCTGCGCGCGGACCTGGCCGACAAGGAGGAGCACCTGGCTGGGCTGCGCGCCCGCTGGGAGCAGGAGAAGGCCGGCCTGGACCGCGTGGGCGAGCTGAAGATCCGCATCGACGAACTGCGGATGGCTGCCGAGCGGGCCCAGCGCGAGGGCGACTTCGAGGCGGCTGCGCGCATCCTCTACGGCGAGTTGCCCGCGCTGGAGGCGCAGCTCGAGACGGTCACGGCCGAGGCCAACGACCGTTCGGCGATGGTCCGCGAGGAGGTCGGTCCCGACGACGTCGCCGAGGTGGTCGGCGCATGGACCGGCATCCCTGCGGGCCGGCTGCTGGAGGGCGAGACCGCCAAGCTGCTGCGCATGGAGGACGAGCTGTCCCACCGGGTCGTGGGGCAGTCGACGGCCGTGCGGGCGGTGTC
>JALOLN010000206.1 GCA_025455945.1 Actinomycetes bacterium | reverse complement strand
GCGCCGTCCGGATGGTCCGCGGGGTTGACCGGCACGCCGTCGGGGATCGGCACGGACCGGAAGGCCAGGTACACCGCCGCGGCCACGAGGACGACGACGAGCAGCCCGGCCCGCCAGCCCAGTCCCAGTGCGACGGCGCCACCCACGACGAGCGGGGCGACGGTACCGATGCCCGCGGCCACGGCGTTGCCCTCGGAGAGCGCTGCCGGGCCGGCCGGCCCCTGCTCGTCCATCAGCGAGGCGTTCGCCACCGTGACGATCCAGCTGCCCGCCGTACCGCAGACGAGGGCGCCGAGCAGCGAGACCGGGAAGGACCCCCCGAGGGTGTACAGCACGACGCCGGCCGACAGTCCCGCCGCCGACCCCCAGAGCAGGGTCCGGCGGCCGACCCGACGGACCGGGGCGGTGCCGGCGAAGCCGGCGATGACCGCGCCGACGGCGAGCGCCGTGCCGTAGAGCCCGCCGAGGGTGCGGCTGATCCCCAGCTCCTCACGGACCAGCGGGGTCGTCGGCCCGAAGCCGTAGAGGAAGAACCCGTACAGGCCCAGCCCGAGGTAGGCGAGCCAGGTCAGCCGGTGCCGGACGACCCGCGCTCCTCGGCTCGGCGCGGCGCCGGCCGACGTCACCGCAGGTGCTGGACGACGTGGTCGATGCAGGCCGTGAGCGCCTGCACGTCGGCGGGCTCGACGGCGGGGAACATGGCCACCCGCAGCTGGTTGCGGCCGAGCTTGCGGTAGGGCTCGGTGTCGACGACCCCGTTGGCCCGCAACGCCTTCGCGACCGCCGCGGCGTCGACGTCGTCCGCGAAGTCGATCGTCCCGACGACGGCTGAGCGCTTCGCCGGGTCCGTGACGTACGGCGTCGTGTACTCGGTGTCCTCCGCCCAGCGGTAGAGGTGGCCGCTGGACTCGGCGGTCCGCGCGACGCACCACTCCAGGCCGCCCTGGGAGTTGAACCAGTCGATCTGCTCGGCCATGAGCAGGATCGTCGCCAGCGCGGGGGTGTTGTACGTCTGGTCCAGCCGCGAGTTCTCCACCGCGGTGGCGAGGTCCAAGAAGGCGGGGATCCAGCGTCCCGACGCCTTGACCTCCTCGATCCGGGCCAGGGCCGCCGGGCTCATCAGCGCGACCCACAGCCCGCCGTCCGAGCCGAAGCTCTTCTGCGGGGCGAAGTAGTAGACGTCCGCCTCGGCGACGTCCACGGGCAGGCCGGCCGCCCCGGACGTCGCGTCCCAGACCGTGAGCGCGCCGTCGTCGGCCCCGGGCACCCGCCGTACCGGGACGGCCACGCCGGTGGACGTCTCGTTGTGTGGGCTGGCGTAGACGTCGACTCCGGGCTCGGCCGCGAACGCCGGCGCGTCGCCGGGGTCGCTGCTCCGGACCGTGGGCTCGGCGAGGAACGGCGCGGCCTTGGCCGCCTTGGCGAACTTGGCGCCGAACTCGCCGAACGACAGGTGCTGGCTCTTCTCCCGGATCAGGCCGAAGGTCGCCGCGTCCCAGAAAGCGGTGGAGCCGCCGTTGCTCAGCACGACCTCGTACCCGTCCGGCAGGGCCCGGTGCGACGTCCCGAGGTAGGTCGTGGCGACGGCGGCCAGCGCCTCCACCTGGGCCGGGCGGACCTTGCTCGGCCCGGAGCCGAACCGGCCGTCGGCCGGCAGCAGGTCGGGGGGGATCACGATGCTCGTGGGGTCGGCCATGCCCACGAGCCTAGGCTCAGGTGATGGTCTCGTAGCCGCTGGGGGCGACCATGTCGGGGTCCCAGCCGGGGACCTCCTCCGGACGGCGGGGGGCCGGTCCCACGTACCGCGCGGACGGCCGGATGAGCCGCCCCGTGCGCTTCTGCTCGAGGATGTGCGCGCTCCAGCCGGCCAGCCGGGCACAGGTGAACATCGACGTGAACATGTGCGCCGGCACCTGGGCGAAGTCGAGGACGATGGCCGCCCAGAACTCCACGTTGGTCTCGAGGACGCGGTCCGGACGGCGGGCCCGCAGCTCCTCCAGCGCCGCGCGCTCCAGCGCCTCGGCGACCTCGTACCGCGGGGCCCCGAGGTCGCGGGCGGTCCGGCGCAGCACGCGGGCGCGGGGGTCCTCGGCCCGGTACACGCGGTGGCCGAAACCCATGAGCCGCTCGTTGCGGTCGAGCACCCCCCTGACGTAGCCGGCGGCGTCCCCGCTCCGCTCGATCTCCTCGATCATCGTGAGCACCCGGGACGGGGCGCCGCCGTGCAGCGGACCGGACATCGCCCCCATCGCCCCGGAGATCGCCGCTGGCACGTCGGCCCCGGTCGAGGCCACGACCCGGGCGGTGAACGTCGAGGCGTTCATGCCGTGCTCGGCGGCGGAGACGAAGTAGGCGTCCACGGCCTGCACGTGCCGGGGGTCGGGCTCGCCGCGCCAGCGGACCATGAACCGCTCGACGATCGTCCGCGCCTCGTCGATGCGCTTCTGCGGGATCATGGGCAGGCCCAGCCCGCGGGCGCTCTGCGCGACGAACGACATCGCCATCACCGAGACGTGCGCGAGGTCGTCGCGGGCCTCGTCGTCGTCGATGTCGAGCAGCGGCTTCAGCCCCCAGGCCGGGGCGAGCATCGCGATCGCGGACTGCACGTCGACGCGGACGTCGCCGGAGTGGACGGGGATCGGGAACGGCTCGGCCGGGGGCAGCCCCGGGTTGAACTCGTTGTCGACCAGCAGGCCCCAGACGTTGCCGAAGGACACCCGCCCGACGAGGTCCTCGATGTCGACGCCCCGGTAGCGCAGGTGGCTGCCCTCGCGGTCCGGTTCGGCGATCTCCGTCTCGAAGGCGATGACCCCCTCGAGCCCGGGCGTGAAGCCCGCACCGGCGCTGACGTCCGACATCCTCAACTCCCGCGTTGGTCCGGGGCTGCCGTTGCGACGACCCGGCACATCCCACCACGCTCCGGCGGCTGCTGTCTCACCGACCCCATACTGGACAGGTGTCCGCGATCCAGCCCGCAGACCGGGCCGCCGACGTCCCGCCCGCGGTGCCACGGGGTGCGGCGTGGATCCTGCTCGTTGCGGGGGCGATGGGGGTGTTCGGCACCTTCGTCCAGACCCTGGAGAAGATCCGCATCCTCGAGCGCCCGGGCGAGGCCCTGTGGTGCGACCGCGGCAGCGCCCTGTCGTGCACGTCGGTGCTGAAGGCGTGGCAGTCCAGCGCGCTGGGCGTGCCGAACTCGATGGTCGGCCTGGTCGTCTTCGGCTTCTTCCTCACCGCCGGCGTGGCGCTGGTGCTGCGCTCACGTCCCTCCGTGGCGTTCCTCGGCGTCGTGCAGTTCTTCGCGCTGTTCATGCTGGGCTTCACCCTCTGGTACCTGTGGCAGACGACGTTCGTCCTCGGGTCGCTGTGCGTCTACTGCATCCTCAACGGCACCGCAGTCGTCGTCGCCAACCTCGCCGCGCCACGGCTGCTCGTCGGCGCCGGACGACTGCAGGGCGACGGGGTCGTCGGGTTCGTCCGGCGGGCGGTGCAGGACGGCGTCGACGCGTGGTTCTGGCTGGCTCTGTGGGCGGGCGTGGCCGTGACCATGTGGGCCGTCCTGTCGTAGGGAGGAACCCGATGGACCCACGCCGGCTGGCCGCACTGCGCCGGGAGTACGAGTTGCACGGGCTCGCCGAGGAGGACCTCGCCCCCGACCCGTTCACCCAGTTCACCCGCTGGCTGGCGGACGTCGCCCGGGCGGGGCTGACCGAGCCGAACGCCATGGTCCTGGCCACCGCCGACGCGGCCGGCCGGCCGAGCTCCCGGACCGTGCTGCTCAAGGGCTTCGACGACCGCGGCTTCGTCTTCTACACCAACCGCACCTCGCGCAAGGGGCGTGAGCTGGACGCTAACCCGTGGGCCAGCCTCGACTTCCCCTGGTACGACCTCGAACGGCAGGTCGTGGTCGTCGGGCGCGTCGACCGGGTCCACCCCGACGAGGACGCCGCGTACTTCCGCTCCCGCCCGCACGGCGCCCAGGTCGGTGCCTGGGCCAGTCGGCAGTCGCAGGTGGTGGCGTCCCGGGCCGTCGTCGAGCAGCGCTACGCCGCGCTGCTGGCGAGATGGCCCGAGGGCGGTGCCGAGGTGCCGGTGCCCGACTTCTGGGGTGGCTACCGGGTCGTCCCGGAGACCGTGGAGTTCTGGCAGGGCCGGCCGCGCCGGTTGCACGACCGGCTGCGCTACCGCCGCGACGTCGCTGCCGGTACCGGCTGGGCGGTCGAGCGGCTGTCCCCCTGAGCCGCCCCTGACAGGCGGCGACCCGCGGGCCCGGCCGTACGGCCGATGAGCCGGGGGACGAAGCCCGGCGCCCGCGGGTCGGGTGCCTGCCCTGTTCTCGCCGGCCGCCAGCTGGCGCCCGGTCGGGACCGGAGCCGGCGGCTAGCGGACAGCCACCTCACACGTCCGAGTGGTACTCAAGCCTCGGATCACCTCCCTTCCTGTGTACGGCGACGGTACGACGAACGGGTGCCGTCGGCCACCGGAAATCGTCGGTGAGAGGGTGACGCGGTGGCGTCGTCCTCGACCTGGCTGCGGCTGGTGCGGAACGTCGTCGCCGACGTCACCCCGCTGCGCGTGTCCCCGGCGTACCGCCGGCTGTGGGCCGGGCTGACGGTCTCCAACCTCGGGCAGCAGATGACGGCCGTCGCCGTGGCGATCCAGGTGTACCGGATCACGGGGTCCAGCCTGGCGGTGGGCCTCATCGGCGCCTTCGGGCTCGTGCCGCTCATCGTGTTCGGCCTCTACGGCGGTGCCATCGCGGACGTCGTGGACCGTCGGCTGCTCATGCTGTGGTCGTCGTCCGGGCTGGCCCTGCTGTCGGTGGTCCTGCTCGCGCAGGCTGTCGCCGGGGTGGAGTCGGTCTGGCTGCTCTACCTGGTCGTGGCTGCGCAGTCGGCCTGCTTCGCGGTGAACAACCCCGCACGGGCCGCCGCCATCCCGCGCCTGGTGGGACTGGAGCTGCTCCCGGCAGCCAACGCGCTGCAGCAGGTGACGTGGAACCTGGGGTTCACGGTGGGCCCGCTGCTCGGCGGCGTCCTGGTGGCCTCGGTCGGTCTCGAGGCGGCGTACGGGGCCGACGTGCTCGCCTTCGGGGCCGCGCTCTACGGCGTCTTCCGGCTGCCCTCGGTGCCGCCGGAGGGGGGTGGCGACCGCAAGGCCGGGGTGGCCTCGGTCATGGAGGGCCTGCGCTTCCTGCGGGCGAGGCAGGTGCTGCTGATGACCTTCGTCGTCGACCTCATCGCCATGGTGTTCGGGATGCCGCGGGCGCTGTTCCCCGCGGTGGCCGAGGACTTCTACGGCGGAGGGGCGGCGGTCGTCGGCGCGCTCACGGCCGCACCGGCGCTCGGCGCACTCGTGGGTGCGGCGTTCTCCGGGGGGCTGGGCCGGGTGCGCCGGCAGGGGCTGGCCGTGCTGTGGGCGGTCGCGGCGTGGGGTGTGGCGATCGCGCTGTTCGGCTTGAGCCCGCCACGCCGGACGCCCTGCGGGGCCGGCTGCAGGGTGTGTTCATCGTCGTCGTGGCCGGGGGCCCGCGGCTCGGGGACGTCGAGTCGGGCGCGGTGGCTGCGCTCACCAACGAGACGGTATCGATCGTCAGCGGCGGCCTGCTGTGCGTGCTCGGCGTCGCGCTGGTGGCCGCGCTGGCGCCTGCGCTGCGGCGGTACGACGCGGTGGCCCCGCGCGAGCGGCCGGAGGGCTGACGCGCGCCTCTGAGGCGGTCGCCCAGTTGCCCACAGGTCGCGCGGAGGGACTTGTCTTGGATTCGAACACCTGTACGATTGAGCCATGAGTGCGGTGCTGGCCCGGGCGGACCGGGATCCGGACGCGGGGGCGGCGTCGGAGGCGTGGGTGCTGCCCCGGCTCGTCGACGTCGGCTCGGGGGGCCAGGCCGGTCCGGGCGAGCTGGCGCGCACGGTCGCGGTCGAGGGCGGGGAGGTCGTGCCGGTCGCCGCGGGGGTCGTCGCGCTCACCGACGTGCTGGCCCGACGCCGGCAGGCTGCGGTGCTCGCGGAGCTGGAGGCGGCCGTGGCCGCCGGGCCGACAGCGGCGGCGGTGCGCCTGCTCGAGCAGCTCGAAGTTGGGCTGCTGGGTGCGGCGGACCGGGCGGCGGCCCTGCGTGCCGCCGAGGCGTGCGTGGCGTGGCTGCAGGCGGTGTCGCTGCGGCTGACCGCGGCGGTG
>JALOLN010000205.1 GCA_025455945.1 Actinomycetes bacterium | reverse complement strand
GTCCCGCGAGGCGAAGTCGATGCTGATCCGGCCCCGGTGCCTGCCGAGGTCCACCCGCACCCGGGTCTCCAGCCGGTCGCTGAGCCGGTCGGCGAGCTCGGCCAGCTCCGGAGAACTCGCCGCTTTCGTCCGGGTCTGACGTCTTTTGTCCTGATCCTCCACGGCGCCGAGCGCCACGATCTCCTCCACCGCCCGCACCGACAGCCCCTCGGCGACGATGCGATGGGCCAAGCGTTCCTGCCCGACTGGATCCGCGACCGCGAGCAGGGCCCGCGCGTGCCCGGCCGACAGCACGCCCGCGGCGACCCGCCGCTGCACGGCCGGGGGCAGCCGGAGCAGCCGGATCGTGTTGCTGATCTGCGGCCGGGAGCGGCCGATGCGGTGCGCGAGCTCCTCGTGGGTGCAGCCGAAGTCCTGCAGCAGCTGGTCGTAGGCCGCGGCCTCCTCCAGCGGGTTGAGCTGACTGCGGTGGAGGTTCTCCAGCAGGGCGTCGCGCAGCAGGGCGTCGTCACCGGCGTCGCGCACGATGGACGGGATGAGCTCCAGGCCGGCCTCCCGGCAGGCCCGCCAGCGCCGCTCCCCCATGATGAGCTCGTAGCGGCCCCCGCCGACCGGGCGCACGACGACCGGCTGCAGCAGCCCGATCTCCCGCACCGAGTGCACCAGCTCCGCCATCTCGTCCGGGTCGAACACCTGCCGTGGCTGCCGCGGGTTCGGCGAGATCGCCTCGATCGGCAGCTCGGCGAAGTGCGCCCCGGCCACCGGCCCGCCCGGGGTGGCACGGGGGACGTCGGCTCCGACGAGGGACGGTCCGGCGTCGACTTCGACCGCCGGGCCGGTCGGGATGAGGGCGCCGAGCCCGCGACCGAGCCCGCCACGCTTGTCCTTCATGCCGGGTCCTCCGGGTGCAGGGGGGTCTGCCGGGCCAGCTCGCGGGCCGCCTCCAGATAGGACAGGGCGCCGCTCGAGCCGGGATCGTAGGTCATCACCGTCTGGGCGTAGCCCGGGGCCTCCGAGACCCGCACCGACCGCGGGATGGCCGTGCGGAGCACCCGGTCACCGAAGTGGGTGCGCACCTCCTCCGCCACCTGCGCCGCCAACCGGGTCCGGCCGTCGAACATCGTCAGCAGGATCGTCGAGACGTGCAGCCGCGGGTTGAGGTGCGCCCGGACCAGGTCGACGTTGCGGATCAGCTGACCGAGCCCCTCCAGCGCGTAGTACTCGCACTGGATCGGGATGAGCACCTCCTCGGCGGCCACCATCGCGTTGACCGTCAGCAGTCCCAGGGAGGGCGGACAGTCGATGAGCACGTAGTCCAGCGGCTCCGGCCGGTCCGCCAGGTAGGCGTCCAGGGCACGGCGCAACCGGGACTCCCGGGCCACCAGCGACACCAGCTCGATCTCGGCCCCGGCCAGGTCGATCGTGGCGGGCACGGCGAGCAGCCCAGGGACCTCGGCGACCTCGTGCACGACGGTCCCCAGCGGGACGCCGTCGACGAGCACCTCGTACACCGACGGTGTCCCGGCCTGGTGCGGCACGCCGAGCGCGGTCGAGGCGTTCCCCTGCGGGTCGAGGTCGACCACCAGGACGCGCAGCCCGTGGAAGGCCAGGGCCGCCGCGAGGTTGACGGTGCTCGTCGTCTTGCCCACGCCGCCCTTCTGGTTGGCGACCGTCAGCAGCCGGGTGCGCGGCGGTCGGGGCAGCTCTCCCGCCCGGCCGCCCAGCACCCGGACGGCGGTCGCGGCGGCGTGCGCGATGGGCGTGTCGGCGAGGTCGGTTTCACGTGAAACGTCAGCGTGCGTGTCGCTCACCGCCGGCCACCCCTCCCGCGGACCGCCACTGGCCCACCACGGACCGTCACCCGCACCACGGTCGTCGCGGGCTCCACCGTGCCCACGCCCACTCGGACCACCTCGACCCGCTGCGCGCCCAGACCGCTCAGCACCTGGGACGCCTGCTCGACCTCCTGCGCCGCCCCCGCACCCTTGAACGCGAGCAGGACCCCGCCGGGACGCAGCAGCGGCAGTGTCCACCTGGCCAGCCGGTCCAGCCCGGCCACGGCCCGAGCCGTGACGACGTCCGCGGTCGGACCGGCGGCCGCTCGGTCCTCCGCTCGACTCCGCTCGACGAGCACCCGATCCCCGATCCCCAGCGTGGCGACGACCTCGGCCAGGAAGACCGCCCGGCGCAGCAGTGGCTCGACCAGGGTGACCCGCAGGTCGGGCCGGTGCAGTGCCAGCACGATACCGGGCAACCCGGCACCGCTGCCGACGTCGTCCACAGCTGCCCCGGTCGGGACGAGCTCGGCGACCACGGCGCAGTTGAGCAGGTGCCGCTCCCACAGCCGGGGCACCTCGCGCGGCCCGATGAGGCCCCGCTCCACCCCAGGCCCGGCGAGCAGGTCGGCGTAGGCCACCACCAGCGGGAGCCGGGCCCCGAAGAAGTCGACCGCGGAGGGGGGCGGAGGGGGCGCGGATGTTTCACGTGAAACTTCCGCAGGGTCGGGACCCGGGGCGGGGGTCACGCCGGGCGGACGACCACGTACCGGTTCGGCTCCTCGCCCTCGGACTCGCTCACGCACCCGGCCGCAGCGATCGCATCGTGCACGACCTTGCGCTCGAAGGGGTTCATCGGCTCCAGGGCCAGCGGCTCCCCGGAGCCGAGCACCCGCTCCGCCGCCTCGCGACCCAGGGCGCTGAGCTGCGCACGGCGCGCCGCCCGGTATCCGTCGACGTCCAGCATGAGTCGGCTGCGCTCGCCGGTCTCCCGGTGCACCGCTAGCCGGGTCAGCTCCTGCAGCGCCTCCAGCACGGCTCCCTCACGGCCGACGAGCTGGCCGAGGTCGCCTCCGACGATGGACACGGCGGCCCGATCGCCCTCGATGTCCATGTCGATGTCTCCGTCGAGGTCGGCGATGTCCAGCAGCCCCTCGAGGTAGTCGGCCGCGATGTCTCCCTCCCGCTCGAGCCGGGCCAGCCGGGTCGAGCGCCGCTCCGCCGGGCCCTCCGCGCCGGACTCCGCCGCAGCCTCGGCGGGCTCGGCGGGCTCGACGGCCTCGTCGCTCGAGATGGGCTCCGTCGGCTGGTCGAGGGTCGGGTTCAGGTCGGTCACGAGTGGGCTCCGGAGTCGGTGGGATCGAGGTGCGCCGGCGCTGCGGCGGACCGCAGGGGTCAGGGACGCTTCTTGCCGCTGGACCGTGCGGCCCGGCTGGTACGACGCGGCTGCTGGCGGGCCGGCTTGGGCGGCTCGGCCGGCTGCTCCGCCACCGCGACGGACCCGCCGGCCTGGGCCGACGCCTCCGCGGCGCCGTGCCGGGCCGCCTTCTCCGCCCGGCGCTTCTGCAGCGCGTCGTAGGCCGGGCTGCCCGGCGTGGGGTTGCGCCGGATGACGATGAGCTGCTGGGCCATCGTCCACAGGTTGGTCGTGAACCAGTAGATGAGCACGCCGATGGGGAAGTTGACCCCGAACACGGCGAACATGGCCGGGAAGACGTACAGCAGGATCTTCTGCTGCTGGGCCATCGGGTTGTCCTGCCCGGCCGGCAGGTTCTTCACGAGCAGCTGGCGCTGGGTGATGAACGTGGTCGCGGTCATCAAGACGATGAGCACGCCCGCGACGACCTTCGTGCTGGTGTCGCCGTTGACGAAGGACTCGTAGATCGGCGCGTCGAACACCGTGGCGTTGCGCATCGAGTCGACCTCGGCCTGGTTCATCACGCCGACGGTCTTGCCCTGGGCCACGTACGACAGGACGTGGTAGAGCGAGAAGAAGAACGGGGCCTGCACGAGGATCGGCAGGCAGCTGGACAGCGGGTTGGTCCCGGTGTCCTTGTAGAGCTTCATCAGCTCCTCGGACTGCTTCTGCCGGTCGTTCTTGTGCTTCTCCTGGATCGCCTTCATCTGCGGCTGGAGGACCTGCAGCCCGCGCTGGGCCTTGATCTGCTTGACGAACAGCGGGATGAGAGCGGTCCGGATCACGACCACCAGCCCGACGATCGACAGCGCCCAGGCGGCTCCGCTGTCGGGGTCGAAGATAAGGCTCCACAGGTCGTGGAAGCGCAGCAGCACCCACGACACCGCGTCGTACAGCGGGTTGAGCAGGCCCACGTCAGGCTCCTGGGAGAAGGGTCGGGGA
>JALOLN010000204.1 GCA_025455945.1 Actinomycetes bacterium | reverse complement strand
GAAGGCCCTGCTTCGAGGCTCCCGGGCCGAGCTGACGGTCGCCGCGGTCACCGTGCTCGGGATGCTGACCGTGGGACTCCTGCCCGCCCTCGTGATCGCGGTGCTCCTGTCCATCCTCGACGTCGTGCGACGCAGCGCCCAGCCCCGCGACGCTGTCCTGGGCTGGAGCCCCCAGCGACGCCGGTTCGTAGACGTCCAGCGGCGAAGTGACGCCCAGGTGGTCCCCGGTGTCGTCGTCTACCGTCTCGACGACCGGCTGTTCTTCGCCAACAGCCGGTACTTCAAGGCGAGGCTCCGCGAAGCCGTCGAGGGAGCTCCCTACGCCGTCACGGCAGTGGTGTTCGACGCGGAGGCCGTGACGAGCCTGGACACCTCGGGTGCCGAGGCCGTGCGCGCCATCGTCGAGGAGCTCGACGACCGTGGCGTCACCCTCGTTGTCGCCCGTGCTCGCGCTGCATTCGAGCAGCAGGTCCGTCCTGGCTGTGACGGGGGTCGACGTCGAGGCGTCACAGTGACCCTCAGTGTCGCGACGGCGTGAGCCTGCTGGCTCAGCCCTCCACGGGCACCGGGTGCCGGACGAGGACGAGCACGCTGATCGTGATCACCCACAGCGGGAAGAGGAGCGTTGCCCAGGTCGGCATCGGGGGGGTGGCGAGCAACAGGATGCCGCAGCAGTACCCGAGCAGGGCGACGGGTCGGGGCAGGCTCCCGATACGTCGGCCGGCGGTGGACACCGCGAGCGCGAAGACCGCCGCCATGCGGGCCCCGAACTGGCCGATCAGGGCGGAGGCCATGGCCCAGGACTCGGCGGCGACGTCGGTCGACACGGTGCCCCCGCCGTCCTCGACCGCGAGCACGGCGCTCAGGACTGCGGCGGCGGCGAAGAGCATCGCGACGAACAGGAGACCGGAGCCGAGGAACACGGTCTCGAAGAACCGGTCCTCGCGTCGGCCGAGCTCGGAGCGGACGACAGCGACGAACCACAAGAAGGCGATTCCGGCGAACGGGATGAGGGTCAAGGCGGTGACCACGGCCTCGCGCCTGGCCAGGTCCGCCGTCCACTGGCCGGACTCGGCGACCGTCTCCGGCGCGGCCGACTGCAGCAGGACGAGGACCGTGGCCAGGATCAGGCCGAACGCCAGTCCGGCGACGGCGGCTGCCTTGGGCTGACGCACGGCGTGGGCCACCGAGACGCGATCCACGGCATCCTCCTGCCGGCGCTGCGTCTGCGTCCTTCGGGCGCGCGGGCCGCACCACCCGTCCTCATCACACTCGCGTGCCCCTGGTCACGCCCCCTCCGATCAGGGTGAACCCGGCACGCACGCCGGCGGGATAATCCGCACATGGCTGACGACGACACGGTGGCGCCCAGGCGTCCCGGGCTGGACCCGGAGACACGCAGGGTCGCGGCGGCGGCCGTCGCTGGCGCCGCGATCGGATGGTGGCCGGCGTTCACCCTCGGCGTCTACGGAGTGATCTTCTTCGAGCAGCACCTGGCGCTCTGGGCCGCGGCGACGAGTGCCTTCCTCGCGGCCGGGCTGGTCGGCGGCAGACGGGTCTGGAGGCGACCTGCTGCGTGGGCGCTCCTGCTGCCGTCGTTCTGGCTCGCGCTCGTCTGGCTGCTCCCAGTGGCTGGCACTTCGCCAGTCCGCGAGGTGCTGTTCTGGCTCGGCATCGTGGTGACCTTGGTAGGGATGCCCGCGCTGGCCGCGCTCATGGTCCGCCTGCTGATTCCCGAAGCAGAACGGCTCAGAGGGGAGCAGGCGCTGATCGCCGCCGCCGTCGTCGTCCTGGTGATGCTGGCGTCCTACGGCCTCGGCACCCAGCACCCGCGCATGCTCAGCTGCGAGGATTTCTCCATCAGCGGCAACTTCGCGCCCGAGAACTGCACGCCGGACCCCGGAAGCACCACGAACTGAGGTCGTCTGGGCGCCCCCGGCAGGATTCGAACCTGCGCTCCCGCCTCCGGAGGGCGGTGCTCTATCCCCTGAGCTACGGGGGCCCGGGGTGCGGTTCGCCAGGCTAGCAGCCGCGTCGGTGTCGGCCGAACCGGACGACTCACGCCCGGGGCCCCGCCGGGCTGCCTACGCTGGCGCCGTGGACCGACCCGCACGGGTGCTCGTCGTCGACGACACGGCCACGGTCCGGGCGCTGATCCGGGTCAACCTCGAGCTCGAGGGGTTCGAGGTCGAGGTGGCTGTTGACGGCCAGGACGCGCTGGACCGGGTCGGCGAGGTCCGGCCGGACCTGATCACGATGGACGTCGTCATGCCCCGGCTCGACGGGCTGGCGGCGGCCACCCGGCTCAAGCAGAACCCGAGCACCCGGGCGATCCCCATCGTCATGGTGACCGCCCGGGCGCTCGAGCCGGATCGCCGGCGCGGTGAGCAGGCCGGCGTCGACGCCTACCTCGCCAAGCCGTTCGACCCGGCGGAGCTGGTGGCGACCGTTCGGGCGCTTCTCGACGACCGGCCGGGCTGACCCGCGCCGATACCCTGGGGCCATGACCCCCGAGGAGCTCGCCGCGTCTGTGCTGGCCGCCGTCCGGGACGCGGTCGCCGCTGGCGACCTCGGCCTGGACGTCTCCGCCGTCCCCACGGAGGTCACCGTCGAGCGGCCGCGCAACCGCAACCACGGGGACTACGCGACGAACGTGGCGCTGCGGCTGGCCAAGTCAGCGGGGCGCCCGCCGCGTCAGGTGGCCGAGGCGCTCGCGGTCCGGCTGCGTGACCTCCCGGGGGTCGCGGCGGTGGACGTCGCTGGACCGGGGTTCCTCAACGTCACCCTGGACGCCGCGGCGCAGGGGGAGCTGGCCCGGGCGATCGTCACCGCCGGGGAGACCTACGGACGGTCGGACACCCTCGCCGGGCAGCGGGTGAACCTCGAGTTCATCTCGGCCAACCCCACGGGCCCGCTGCACCTGGGGCACAGCCGCTGGGCCGCGGTCGGCGACGCGATGGCCCGGGTCATCGAGGCGGCCGGGGCTGAGGTCACCCGCGAGTTCTACGTCAACGACCGCGGCGTCCAGATGGACCGGTTCGGCGAGTCGCTCATGGCGGCGGCCCACGGCCGTCCGACGCCCACAGACGGCTACCACGGCGAGTACGTCGGCGAGCTCGCGGCTGCGATCGCGGCCGAGCATCCCGAGTACCTCACCCTGCCCGACGACGAGCAGATGGTCGCCTTCCGCGAGGCTGGGTACCTGCTGCAGCTGGCCGAGCAGCGCGCCGTCCTGGACCGATTCCGGACCCACTTCGACGTCTGGTACTCCGAGCGCTCGCTGCACGACTCCGATGCCGTCGAGCGCGGCATGCAGCGGCTGCGCGAGCAGGGGCACGTGTACGAGGCGGACCACGCGGTGTGGCTGCGCACGACCGACTTCGGCGACGACAAGGACCGGGTGCTCGTCAAGGCGGACGGTGAGTACACCTACTTCGCCTCGGACACCGCTTACTACGTGGACAAGCGGACCCGCGGGTACGACGTCAACATCTACCTGCTGGGCGCGGACCACCACGGCTACGTCAACCGGCTGCGGGCGCTGGCGGCCTGCGCCGGGGACGACCCGGACCGCAACATCGAGGTGCTCATCGGGCAGCTGGTGAAGATCCTCCGTGGCGGCGAGGAGGTCCGGCTGTCCAAGCGCGCCGGCAGCATCGTCACGCTCGAGGACTTCGCTGAGGAGGCCGGGATCGACGCAGCCCGGTACACCCTGTGCCGGTACCCGACGGACTCCCCGCTGACGCTCGACATCGCCGTAATGACGGCCCGGA
The DNA here is from genome assembly GCA_025455945.1 of Actinomycetes bacterium. GTDB lineage: Bacteria > Actinomycetota > Actinomycetes > Prado026 > Prado026 > Prado026. Next base: position 836 of record JALOLN010000204.1, on the reverse strand, counting down.
CACAGGACAACCCCGTCTACTACGTGCAGTACGCGCACGCCCGGATCGCCTCCCTGCTACGAAACGCCGCCGACCTCGGCCTGCTGCCGGACGTGACCGCGTTCGCCCCGGCGCTGCTGTCGCACGAGCGTGAGGGCGCTCTGCTCGGGGCCCTCGGGGAGTTCCCGCGGGTGGTGGCGACGGCGGCGGAGCTGCGCGAGCCGCACCGGGTGGCCCGGTACCTGGAGGACCTGGCCGGCACCTACCACCGGTTCTACGACGTCTGCCGGGTGCTGCCGCAGGGCGACGAGGAGGCCGGGCCGCTGCACTCGGCCCGGCTGCTGCTGTGCGCGGCGACCCGCCAGGTGCTCGCCAACGGTCTGGCCCTGCTGGGGGTCGACGCCCCCGACCGCATGTAACCCACCCCCTCCGGCATCAAGGGCCCCTTGAGGCCAATAGACCGCGGCTGCGCGCCCTTCATGGCAGCACGGTCGGCTGGGACGCTGACCGTGAAGGGCGCGCCACTACCATCTAGTCGCCACAAGGGACCCTTGATGCGAAAAGGAGGGGGAGGGCGTGCGGGCACATCCGGCGGGGCCGCGGCACGGCGACCAGCTCGTCGAGCACGCCCCGACGGCGCCGCCGCCGGACCTCGGGTCCCTGGACGGCCGCGTCTGGGCGTCCGGCGTCGGGCGGTCCGCGGACGGCGTCCTCACCGTGCGCGGCCACGACGTACGTGACCTCGCCGCGCAGTTCGGCACGCCGGCGTTCCTCCTCGACGAGGACGACTTCCGCGCCCGCGCCCGGGCGTTCCGCACGGCCTTCGGCGGAGCCGACGTCTACTACGCGGGCAAGGC
>JALOLN010000203.1 GCA_025455945.1 Actinomycetes bacterium | reverse complement strand
GTGGAACGCCGGCTGGCCGCCAAGCGGCACCGCTCGACCCTCAAGCGGCAGCGCCGCCCCGACTCCCCCGACTGACCCCCCCCACCTGCGTCAAGGGACCCCTGTGGCGAATAGACCGCCGTCAGGCGCCCTTCACATGCGGTCAGGGCTGGGTGGTCACCGTCACCGTGGGGTAGGTGAGCTGGACCTTGCCGACGGAGTCGACGGCCCGGGCGGACACCCGCCAGGTGCCGTAGGGCAGCGCCGGTGACACGTAGTTGTAGTTGGTGAACACCCCGCCCGGGTTGGTGACGAACACGGTCACCCACTGCGGGGCGCCCACCGAGCCGTCCGCGCGCGCACCCTGCGTGCCGGCCACGTTGCGCACCAGCACCTGGACCGAGGCCACGCCGTGGTCGTCAAACGCCCGGCCGTTCACGTAGACCTCCCCACCGGTGCCTGCGACCACAGCCCCGTCGGTCGGGCTGTTGAGCTCGATCGAGGGGTCCGCGTCACCCGGGTACACCTGGTACGCCAGCCGCGAGCCGCTGGACGTCGCATCGACGTTGCCGTCCGCGCCGACCGCGATCGCGTCCACCCGCCAGGTGTCGTCGGCCGGCAGCGTGACCACGCCCGTCCACGTCGTCGCCGCAGCGCCCGGGGACACCAGGACGGCGGGCAGGTAGCCCGGCAGCGGGCTGGAGCTTCCGTCCGGCTGTAGGTACCGGCTCGTCTTGCTGCTGCGCACGACGAGCTGCACGCCAGACACACCGGGGGGGTACGACGCCGAGCCGGTCACCGTCAGGGTGCGGTCGGCGAACCGCGTGTCGGACAACGGGCTCGTGATCGACGTCGCCGGCTCCGCCGTGGCCCCCGCCGGCCAGCACCGGACCGTCCGGCTCGGCCGGGCGGACCCGGTGGCCTGGATCCCGAGGTCGTCCTCCGCATAGGCCGTGACCGTGTAGAGGCCGCTGGGGATGCCGGTCACCGTGAGCGACCAGTCCGTGCTCGGCGCACCCGGCGTCGCGAGCGTGGCCGGGAGGAAGGCCGCGCTGCCGATGGTGCCGCCGATCTGCGGGCCGAGGCCGAGACGCTGGTCGGCGACGCGCACGAACACCTTGGCGACGGCGGTGTCGTCGGTCGCGGTCCCGGTGATGGTGAACGTCGAGCCCACGACCTCGTTGGCGGCGGGCGTGCCCATCGTTGTCGTCGGTGCGGCGTTGCCGGGCGCCATCGTGAACTTGCGGCTGCTCCGCGGGTCAGTGGCGCCCAACCGGTCGGTGGCGGCGGCGCTCGCGGTGTACTCCCCGTCCGGCAGAGTGACCGTCAGCGACCACGTCGTGCTGACCGCCCCTGGGTCGGCGAGCGTGGCGGGGAACGCGGCGTACTCCCCGAGGACGCCGTCCTCGGCCAGCCACAGCCCCTCGGTGGTGTTGCGGAAGCTCAGCACGACCGAGTCGACGCCGTCCGCGTCGCTGCTGCCGCCGCGCACGGTGATCGTGTTGCTGGTGAAGCTCGACTGGCCGGAGGTGGGAGTGGCCCAGGAGACCACCGGCGGGGTGTTGGACGGGTCGCTGACCAGAATCGGGACCCTGACCTTCACCGGCTCCTGCCGGCCGGCTGAGTCGAAGCTCCTGACCAGGACGTCGTAGTCGCCGAGGCCGTCCATGGGGACCGACAGCGACCAGGTCGTGCTCGGGGCGCCGGCGCTGTCCAGGGTGGCCCGGAAGGCGTAGTAGGAGCCCCAGGTGCTGTCGGCTCGCAGCCACGACGCCGCGTCGGACCGCTTGACCTCCACCTGCACCTTCGTGATCGCGGCGCCCTCCTGCGTCGTCGAGGTGCCGGCCACGACGAGGGAGCCGACGGTGAGGTTCGCTCCGATCAGTGGGCTGGTCACGGCCGAGCGCGGCCGGGACGCGTCGACCGCGCCGGGGTACAGCTCCGCCATGCCGTGCCGGCCCAGTGCCCGCCCGTCGACCCGCTGGCCGTCGTGCCCGACGAGCAGCTTGCCCTCCGTGACCTTCAGCGCCAGGACGCCGCGCTGGCCGTCCGCGCTGCTCCACCAGTTGACCGCCTTCCCCGTGGTGGGATCGAGCGCGTTCACCTGCTCACGGTGGACGACCTGGTCTCCGAGGACGCGGGCGCCGTAGGTGTCGATCCCGGTGCCGTAGTTGACGTCCGGGCCGCCCGGGTAGGGCTCGACAGACCCGGGGGCCTCGGTGAACTGGAAGTGCCCGCCGGTGTAGACGGTGCCGTCCGGCGCGACGTCGACGGCGTACCCGGAGTCGAACTGCCGGGTCACCCACGTGGGCTCGGCGGGCAGCGCGGCCCCGAGGTCGAAGCGCTGCACGCAGTCGTTCGTGGGCGGCCGGTCGCCGCCGGTGTTGGTGACGACGAACCAGGTGCCGTCCGGGCCCCACTGGGCGTCGGTGACCCGGACGGTGCCGCCGATCTCCGCGAGCCGGTCCGACCAGAGGGTGGTGACCCAGGGGGTGACCGACGCGGTGGTGCCGGAGACGTCGATGACGGCGAGGGCGAACCGCTCCTGGCCGCCCACGGTGCGCCCGGTGTGCGCGAGGAGCAGCCGGTCGGCCGTGGGGCTCAGCTCGAGAGCGGCCACGCCGGTGTACCCGCCGCTGCCGGCGGTGCCCGAGATGCCCACGGTGAAGCCGGCGGCCACCCGACCGGTGGTGGCGTTGAGCTCGGCCAGCAGGCTGCGCGCCTTGCCCTTGATCTTGGTGAACTGGCCGCCGACGAACAGCCGGTTGCCCCGCAGCGACAGCGCCTGCACCCGCTTGTTGGCGTTGGCGACGAACGCCGTGTCGGTCGAGCCGTCCGCCCGCACCTTCGCCAGCCGTTGACGGGCGAGGCCGTTCACCGAGGTGAACGACCCGCCGACGAACACGGCGGTGCCGTCCGCCGTCCCGACGAGGGCGTTGACCTCGCGGTTGACGACGGGGCGGAAGCCGGCGTCGAAGGTCCCCGTGCCGAAGTCGTAGGCGAACAGCCGCGGCTGGCCGACGGTCGTCCCGTCCGGCAGCCGCACAGTGGTGAAGTTGCCGCCGACCACGACCCGGCTGCCCATCCGGGCGAAGGCCAGGACTTCGCCGTCGGTGACGGCAGGCATCCCGGCGGGGCCGGTGGCGGACGCCGGTGCGGCGGCCAGGACCGCCGCACCGCTGAGCAGCAGCACGGTGGCGGTGAGGACGCCGAGCAGTCGGCGGGCGCGGGGCGGGACGACGAGCATGCCCACCATGATCCGAAGGCACGGCGCGGCCGCCGAGCCCCCGCGGGGGACTCAGTCCGTTCGACCGAACCCGCTCAGGTCACCCGGTTCGGAAAGCGATCGAGTCGTCACTCTGAGTGGTCAGCGCCGTCCCGCGGCTCGTCGAACGACGGCGGGACCCGGCGCAGCTGGGTGTTCATCGACCGGATCAGCAGCACGGTCGCGACGCAGAGCAGCACGATGATGATGAAGCCCAGCCACCCGGGCGCGGGCAGGGTCCCGTCGGTGAACGTCTCCTCGGCGCCGAGCAGAGCGAGCAGCGCGGGCAGGTGGGTCATGGCAGGCCTCCGGCCCCCATGGTGCCCTGCTCGCCACCCGGCGTCGACGCCGGGTGGGGTCGCACGCCGGCGAACAGGTCGTCCTCGGGCAGCGTGACCGGCACCCGCGAGCGGGCCAGCTGGAAGTCCTCGGTGGGCCAGGCCTGCTCCTGCAGCTCGACCGGCACCGCGAACCAGCGGCCGTCCGGGTCCACCTGCGTGGCGTGTGCCTTGAGTGCGGCGTCGCGCACCGGGAACCAGGGCGCGCACGCCACCCGCGTCGTGAGCCGCTCCGCATCCCCGGGCTTGTCCTCCCAGGTGGCCAGCCACTCCCCGAACGGGGACTCCAGGCCGTGCGCGAGGGCGATCTCGTGCAGGGCGGTCAGCCGCTCCTTGTGGAAGGTGAGGTGGTAGTACAGCTTCAGCGGCGCCCAGGGCTCGCCGGTGCCCGGGTAGCGGTCGGGGTCGGCCGCCGCCTCGAAGGCCTCGACGGAGATCTCGTGCGTCCGCACGTGGTCGGGGTGCGGGTACCCGCCGAGCTCGTCGTAGGTCAGCACCACGTGCGGGCGGAACTCGCGGACCAGCGCGACGAGCGGCGCCGCCGCGGTCTCCAGGGGCAGCGCGGCGAAGCAGCCCTCCGGCAGCGGTGGCAGCGGGTCGCCCTCCGGCAGGCCCGAGTCGACGAAGCCGAGCCACCGGTGCTCGACGCCGAGGATGTCGCGGGCCGTCGCCATCTCCCGGCGCCGCACGG
>JALOLN010000202.1 GCA_025455945.1 Actinomycetes bacterium | reverse complement strand
GTCGGGCAGGCGGCGGCGCTGGTCGACGCGCCGGCGCCCGGGTTCACCCACCTGCAGCACGCCCAGCCGGTCTCGTTCGGGCACGAGCTGGCCAAGCACGGGTGGGCGCTGGCCCGGGACGTCGACCGGTTCCGGGACTGGGACCGGCGGGCCGCGCTGTCGCCGCTGGGGGCGGGCGCCCTGGCCGGGTCGTCGCTGCCGCTGGACCCGGTGGCCACCGCCCACGAGCTGGGGTTCACCGGCGCGGTGCCGAACTCGATCGACGCCGTCTCCGACCGGGACTTCGCCGCGGAGTTCCTCTTCGTCGCCGCGCTGCTCGCCGTCCACCTCTCCCGGCTGGGGGAGGAGGTGACGCTGTGGACGACCCGCGAGTTCGCCTGGGCCCAGCTGGACGACGCCTACGCGACCGGCTCGTCGATCATGCCGCAGAAGAAGAACCCGGACGTCGCGGAACTGGCCCGGGGGAAGGCGGGCCGGGTCATCGGCCACCTCACCGGCCTGCTGGCCACGCTCAAGGGCCTGCCGTTCGCCTACAACCGCGACCTCCAGGAGGACAAGGAGGGCGCCTTCGACGCCGTCGGGACGCTGCTGGTCGTGCTGCCGGCGATGACCGGCATGGTCGCCACGCTGACCTTCGACCGGGAGCGGATGGCCGCGGCCGCCCCGGACGGCTTCGCCCTGGCGACCGACGTGGCGGAGTGGCTGGTCCGCCAGGGCGTGCCGTTCCGCGACGCCCACGAGGTGGCCGGCTCGTGCGTGCGGTTCTGCGAGGCGCGCGGCATCGACCTCGGTGACCTCGGTGACGAGGACCTCACGGCCATCTCGCCGCACCTCACCCGGGAGGTCCGGACCGTGCTGTCGGTGCGCGGCGCCCTCGACGCCCGCGCGGCGTACGGGGGCACCGCGCCGGCCCGGGTCCGAGAGCAGCTCGCCGAGCTGCGCGCGGTGATGGCCGCCGGCGCGGCCTGGTCGAGCAGCGGCTAGGCCGGCTGCGCCGCGGCCGCTACGCCCCGGTGCGGGCCGCGACGTCGTGCGGCAGGGTCTGCACCAGCCCAGGGACGGCCGCGGCGACGTCCATCCGCGCCGCGACGTCGTGCGGCTGGCTCTGCGCCAGTGGTGCCAGCGTCGTCACGCTGGTCGCCTCCAGCTGCGCCACCTCGGCGGAGCGGGAGACGTAGCCCAGCCCGAACCCGACGCCGATCCCGACCACCCCGGCCAGGACTCCGATCGCCAGGTACCGCCGCCCAGTGTGCTGCGGCACGGGCGCCGGCTCGACCGGCACGGGCGCTCGTTCGTAGGTCACTGGTGACCGCTCGAGCACCGTTGTCATCGTCCTCACCTCCCCTTCCCTCCCTCAGTCAACGGCGGGCGCGGGCGGAGGACCAGAGGCCTTCGTCCCAGGCCCGGGACAATGGGGCGGTGGACCCACGACGCTCGCTCGGGCGCCCCGCCGACGTCGTCGCGCCCCTGCTGCTCGGTGCGGTCGTCGAGTCGGGCTCCGCCGACGGCGCCGTCGCGGTGCGCCTGACCGAGGTCGAGGCGTACGCGGGGGAGGGGGAGGACCCCGGCTCGCACGCGCACCGCGGGCCGACCCGTCGTTCGGCGGTGATGTTCGGCCCGGCCGGGCTGGCGTACGTGTTCTTCACCTACGGCATGCACTGGTGCCTCAACGTCGTCGTGGGCCCGGAGGGGCAGGGCGCGGCGGTGCTGCTGCGCGCGGGGGAGGTCGTGCGCGGTCTCCCGCTGGCCCGCGTCCGGCGTCCGGCCGCCCGGTCCGACCGCGAGCTGGCGGCCGGACCGGCCCGGCTGGCCGCGGCGCTAGGAGTCGACGGTGGTCAGGACGGGGTCGACCTGCTGGACCCGGCGTCCCCGCTGCGGCTGCTCGGCCCCATCGGCGCGGTGGACCCGCAGCAGGTGCGGTGCGGCCCGCGGGTCGGCCTCACCGGCGCCCCGGAGCGGCCATGGCGGTTCTGGCTGGACGCCGACCCCACGGTGTCCCGTTACCGGCCGGCGCCCCGTCGTACGGGAGGATGACCGCCGTGACGCACATCCTCGACGACCTGGAGTGGCGCGGCGTCGTCGCCGACACCACCGACCGCGCGGCGCTGCGGGCCGCGCTGGACGCCGGCCCGGTGACCTTCTACTGCGGCTTCGACCCGACCGCGCCCAGCCTGCACTTCGGCAACCTCGTCCAGCTCGTGACGATGCGCCGGCTGCAGCGGGCGGGACACCGGCCGCTCGGCCTCGTCGGGGGTGCCACCGGGCTCATCGGCGACCCGAGCGGGCGGACCAGCGAGCGGGTGCTGAACGAGTCGGAGGTCGTCGAGGGCTGGGTCACGCGGATCCGCGCGCAGGTCGAGCGGTTCCTCTCCTTCGAGGGCGACAACGCGGCCGTCGTCGTCAACAACCTCGACTGGACCCGCTCCCTGTCGGCGGTGGACTTCCTGCGCGACGTCGGCAAGCACTTCAGCGTGAACCGGATGCTGGCCCGGGAGGCGGTGGCCGCACGGCTGGCGGCGGGCGGGATCAGCTACACCGAGTTCAGCTACCAGATCCTGCAGTCGCTGGACTTCCTCGAGCTGAACCGCCGCCACGGCTGCACCCTGCAGACCGGCGGCAGCGACCAGTGGGGGAACATCACGGCCGGAGTGGACCTCGTGCGCCGGGTCACCGGCGCCCACGTGCACGCCCTGTCCACCCAGCTGCTGCTCAAGGCGGACGGCACGAAGTTCGGCAAGACGGCGGAGGGCGCGGTCTGGCTCGACCCGACGATGACCTCGCCGTACGCCTTCCACCAGTACCTGCTCAACGCCGACGACGCCGACGTCTCGCGGCTGCTGCGCGTGTTCTCCTTCCGTAGCCACGAGGAGATCCAGGACCTCGAGGCGGAGGTCGCCGACCGACCCGCCGCGCGGGCGGCGCAGCGGGCGCTGGCGGACGAGCTCACCACGCTCGTGCACGGCCCGGGGGAGACCGCGCGGGCGGTCGCCGCGGCACGGGCCGTGTTCGGGCAGGGCGACCTCGCGGACGTCGAGCCGGCGACCCTGGACGCCGCGCTGGCCACGGCACCGCACGCGACGGCGGGACCGGGGGACACCTACGCGGACCTGTTCGCGGCAGTGGGCCTGGTGCCGAGCAAGTCGGCCGCCCGCCGGGCCGTGGCCGAGGGCGGGGCCTACGTGAACAACCGTCGGCTCACCGACGCCGAGGCGGTGCCGGGGCCCGCGGACTACCTGCACGGCACCTGGGTCGTGCTCCGGCGGGGCAAGCGGGCGATCGGCGGCGTCCGCCGTGCGCTGCCGCCCGGTCTGTCCTAGTCCCGCCGGGATTTGACTCCCCCTGGGCGGCGACGTAACGTACCCCTTCGCCGCCCGCCAGGGAGGAACGGACACCGCGAGGTGGACGGTCCCGGGGTGGCCCCACGAAGGACCGAGACGGCGCCAGCACCTGCTGGCGGCGCGCGGGAGCGTGTGGGAGGTGCGGGTCGCGCCCGGGTTTGCCGGGGGAGGGCCGCTCCGCTAAAGTAGAAGGGTTGCCCCCGAGGACGGCCGGAAGGCCTGCCTCCGGTGCGCGTCCGCTCCTTGAGAACTCAACAGCGTGCCGAAAGTCAATGCCAATCAACCCCGTCCCCGGGGCTCGGCCCGGCCGTCCGGCCGGTCCTCCTCGGGAGCGGAATTCCTTTGGTAATGACAGACGAGAACAGCGAGTGATCGTCTGCTTGCCAGATCGACTGGCGCTCCGAGTGGTTCCCACTCGGGCGTCGATCTCTGTGTGTCGGCCGTGTGGACGCCCTCGGGTGCCCGCCGACATCGACATCAACGGAGAGTTTGATCCTGGCTCAGGACGAACGCTGGCGGCGTGCTTAACACATGCAAGTCGAGCGGTGAAGCCCCTTCGGGGGTGGATCAGCGGCGAACGGGTGAGTAACACGTGGGCAACCTGCCCTCAGCACTGGGATAACACCGAGAAATCGGTGCTAATACCGGATACGACCCCCGCGGGCATCTGCGGGGGTGGAAAGTTCCGGCGGCTGAGGATGGGCCCGCGGCCTATCAGCTTGTTGGTGGGGTAACGGCCTACCAAGGCGACGACGGGTAGCCGGCCTGAGAGGGCGACCGGCCACACTGGGACTGAGACACGGCCCAGACTCCTACGGGAGGCAGCAGTGGGGA
>JALOLN010000201.1 GCA_025455945.1 Actinomycetes bacterium | reverse complement strand
TGGGTCGTCGACCACAACCTGTGGACGAACTACACCGGTGTCACTACTAGATGTGGGGGACCGTACGCGGTCCGGCCCGGTGCTGTCCAGAGGTCCGGGCCGGTCGTCGGCGTGTCGCTGAGAGCCCTCGCGTCGTCGCAGGTCAGCGGCATGATCGCGGGGAGACTCGGCGTGTCGCGGGCGGGCGACTACGCCGGGACGACGAGCCGCTGACCGGCCTGGACGACGTCCGTGCCGAGGTCGTTGAGGTCACGCAGCCGTTCGATGGTCGCGCGCGGGTCGGTCTCCGGCGCCACGTCGACGGCGATGCCCCACAAGGTGTCCCCCAGCTGGACCGTGATCGCCCGGGTGGCTGGGCCGGCGCTGTCGGTGCCGGCCTGCGAGGCCGCCCGGCCGAACGCCGCCGCCGCGAGGAACGTGAGCGCCACCAGCGCCAGGACGACGACCAGCCGGCCGCGACGGGTGAGCCGGACCGGGCCGGGGGCGGCCGTTGCGGTGCTGCGGGTGCTGCTCATCGTCGTCCTCCTCGAACGGTTGTACGATCGAACGTCTGTACGATTTCTACACCGGCACCACGAGGTTTGTCCACGACACTTCGAACAGATGTTTGAAACGCCTGTTCGATCGGCGCTACCCTGGGGGCACGCGAGCAGGCTGCCGGAGGGGTCCGACAGGTTCGCGTCGAGCGAGGAGGCGACCGCCGTGGGAACCGACAGCGAGTCCGTGCGCGAGATCCCCGACGGGCCCGCCGACGCCAGCGGCCTCACGTCGCGGCAGCGTCGGGTGCTGGAGGTCATCCGGGACAGCGTCGAGCGGCGCGGCTACCCGCCGTCCATGCGTGAGATCGGCGAGGCCGTGGGGCTGACCTCCCCGTCGTCCGTGGCCCACCAGCTGCACACCCTGGAGCGCAAGGGCTTCATCCGGCGCGACCCGAACCGGCCGCGGGCCATCGAGGTCATGGCACCCGAGGCGACCGGTCTGGTGCCCTACGACCCGACTGGAGAGGGAGACCACCGGCCGGCGCCGTCCTTCGTGCCGGTGGTGGGCCGGATCGCCGCGGGCGGCCCGATCCTCGCCGAGGAGGCGGTGGAGGACGTCTTCCCGCTCCCCCGGCAGCTCGTCGGCGAGGGCACGCTGTTCCTGCTGCACGTCAGCGGCGACTCGATGGTCGACGCGGCCATCTGCGACGGCGACTGGGTCGTCGTCCGGCAGCAGCCGGTCGCGGAGAACGGCGACATCGTGGCGGCGATGATCGACGGTGAGGCGACGGTCAAGACGTACAAGCGGCGCGACGGGCACGTGTGGCTCCTGCCGCACAACGCGGCGTACGCACCGATCCCAGGCGATGACGCCACGATCCTGGGCAGGGTCACGGCGGTGCTGCGCCGGGTCTGACCGGCCACGCTGCTAGTCGATGTCGACGGCGTACGACCGGAACTCCCGCACGACTACGCTCGCCGCGCTGACGGGCGAGACGAGGACGACGCCGGTCGAGACGACGTCGTTCCCGCGCCGGTCACTCACCCACGACGTGATCTGGTCGGTGCCGCTCCGGACCGTCAGGGCAGTCCCGCCTGAGAGCAGCCGGCAGGTGAGCGTCACGGGCCGCGGCTCGGTCAGCTCTGGGCGTCGTCCGGCGGTGAGCTCGCTCAGCCCGGTGGGATCGAAGCGGACCAGCCGGTAGGTGCCGTCGGGCCCGACCAGGAAGGCGAAGCCCGCGTCGGAGAAGACCGAGGTGACGCAGGCCGGGCCCGCCAGCGCCGTCTCGGCTGGCGGAGCGGCGTCCACGGCGTCCGGCTCGACCAACGCACTCACTGCCGCCGACGGTCCGGGTCCGGGGGTGGTCGCGACGGCCGGGATACCGTCCCCCACGCTGCTGAGCCGGTAGCCGTCCTCCACGAACTCGCCGTGGCCGGTGCTGGCCGAGAACGCGCGCAGGTCGGCCAGGCCGACGACGGAGGGCTCGGTGCGAGCGGCCGCCGGCTGCTGCACCGGAGGGCTCTCGGATGGGCGGTCGAACAGACACTGGGAGATCAGGACGAGCAGGGTGAACAGTCCGAACAGTATCTTGACGAACCCGAATGCCCGGAGAACCTCCTCGCCGGTCTCCTCCTCGCGCTGTTGCCGCATCGCGCCGCCGCCATTGCTCTCAGTCTTCAGTGTCCACAGCCGCTCAGCGGCACCGACAGGGTCGACCGACCTGCTGCCGGAGTCCGGCGGGTGGGGGCGGGTCTGCCAGACTCGACGACCGTGTCCAGCGCCCCGCACGTCGACGTCGCCGCCGCCCGGGCCAGGGTGCGGACGGCGACCCGGGCCGACGTACCCGCCGTCCGGGCCTGTCTCGTCGCGAGCGGGCTGAGCACCGCGGGCGTGGGAGCGGACGACGTCCGGCTCGCCGTGCTCGAGGACCGGCAGGGCCGAATCGTCGGGGTGACCGGCTTCGAGGGGGGTGGGCCCGATGCGCTGCTGCGGTCGGTGGCGGTCGCCCCTGCGCTGCGGCGGCACGGTCTCGGACGGATGCTGGCCGAGGCCGCCTGCGAGCGTGCGGCGGCCCTGCCGGACGTCGAACGCCTCTGGGTGCTGGACGCGGGGTCGGGCGCGTTCTGGCAGCGGCTCGGGTTCCGGCTGGTGCCGACGGCGGACCTGGTGGCCGCGCTGCCGCACGCCTGGCAGGTGGTGGCGCTGGTCGAGTCCGGCGACATCGAGCGGCAGATCGCCTGGACTCGCCCGGCCCGGCCCTGAGACACCTGTCCCACGCCGCGATGAAGGGCACGCCAGGGCGATCTATTCGCCACAAGGGGCCCTTCACGCAGGATCGGCAGGAGGGGCAGGCGGGGTGGCGAGGGAGCGCAGCGAGCGGCGGACGACCTCGGGGTCGGTCGTCGGCCAGAACGGGGGCAGCGAGCGGCGCAGGAAGCCGCCGTACCGGGCGGTGGCCAGCCGCGAGTCCAGCACGGCCACCACCCCCCGGTCCTCGCGGGAACGGATGAGCCGGCCCGCGCCCTGCGCCAGCAGCAGCGCCGCGGCTGCCGCGGAGACCGCCATGAAGCCGGCCGCCCCGGCAGCCTCCTGCCGGGCACGGACCAGCGGGTCGTCCGGCCGGGGGAACGGGATCCGGTCGATGACGACGAGCTGGCAGGCCGCTCCGGGCACGTCCACCCCCTGCCACAGCGACAGCGTGCCGAACAGGCAGGTGTGCGGGTCGGCCGCGAACTCGCGCACCAGCTCGGCGGTGGCGTCGTCGCCCTGGCAGAGGATCTCGTGGTCGGGCAGCCGCTCGCGCAGCGCCTCGGTGGCCTGCTGCGCCGCCCGCATCGACGAGAACAGCCCGAGCGTTCGGCCGCCGGCCGCCTCGACCAGCCCCGCGAGCTCGTCGAGCACCTGCTCGGCCAGGCCGTCACGTCCCGGCGGCGGCAGGTGCCGTGCCACGTACAGGATCCCCTGCCGCGGGTAGTCGAACGGCGAGCCGACGTCCAGCCCCGACCACGCCGGCGCGTCGTCGCCCAGCAGCCCCAGCGCCCCGGCCACCGTCTCGAAGGAGCCGCCCAGCTCCAGGGTCGCACTGGTCAGGACCGCCGTCGCCGCCCCGAACAGCCGCTCGCGCAGCAGCCCGGCCACCGACAAAGGCGCCCGGCGCAGCGCCGCCCCGAACCGGTCGGAGTGCGTCACCCACACGACGTCGGCGTCGGTCGCCCCCACGACGCGGCCCGCGATCTCGTGCACCTCCTCGACGGCGGCGCGGGCCTGCTTGCGGGCGGCGTCGTCCACCCCGGCCGCTGCCTCCGTCTTGTCGGCGGTGAACTCGGTGACCGCCTGGTGGCCGACGTCCCGGACGCCGACCAGCGCGTCGAACAGCAGCCCGCGCAGCTCGGTCACCCGTCCGGCGGGCAGGTCGGTGAGCGCCTCACCCAGCGCCTCGGCGGCGACGAGCAGCGCCTCGTGGGTCTCCGGCCGGACGTAGCGACGGGCCCGGCGCGCCGCCCGCTCGACCATCGCGGCGGTGAGCTCGTCCGTGACGGCGCCGGTGGCGCGCTCGACCAGTTCGTGCCCCTCGTCGATCACGACGACGTCGTGGTCCGGCAGCAGCGGGATCCCCGACATCGCGTCGATCGCGAGCATCGCGTGGTTGGTGACGACGACGTCGCTGTGCCGGGCCCGGTCCCGCGCCTGCTCGGCGAAGCACGCGG
>JALOLN010000200.1 GCA_025455945.1 Actinomycetes bacterium | reverse complement strand
GCAGCCTGGCGGCTGTTCGCCCTGGCGCTGCTGTACTTCGCCGGCACCGTGTTCTTCGTCAAGACGATGATCCGGGAACGCGAGAGCACCGGCTACTACCGGGCCTCCGTGGGGTACCACGCCGCCGCACTCGTGCCGGCGGGGCTGCTGTCACCCTGGCTGCTGGTGCCGTTCGCGCTCTACCTCGCCCGTGCCGTCGCCCTGCCCCGGCGCCGGCTGCGGCCGGCCCAGGTGGGGGTGGTCGAGATCGTCAACTCGGTGATGCTCGTAGCCTTCGCGACGGTGCTGCTCTAGCCCCGGCCCTAGCGCACCGCGTGCTCGTTCTTGCCCAGCACGACGATCCCGCTGTCCGACACGGTGTAGAGCTCGCGGTCCCGGTCGAGGTCGACGCCGAGCGTCGCACCGGGCGGCACGACCACGTTCTTGTCCAGGATCGCCCGCCGCAGCACCGCGCCGGCGCCGATGACGACGCCGGGCATGAGCACCGAGCCGTACACCTCGGCACCCTGGTTGATCCGGACGTCGGACGACACGACGGACCCCTCGACCTGTCCGCCGGCGATGATGGACCCGGCGCCCACGATCGACTCGCGCGCCTCGCCGCCCTCCACGAACTTGGCCGGCGGCAGCGGCTCCATGTGGGACAGGATCGGCCAGTGCCGGTTGTAGAGGTTGAAGATCGGGTGCACGGACACCAGGTCCATGTGCGCGTCGTGGTAGGAGTCCAGCGTCCCGACGTCGCGCCAGTAGCCCCGGTCCCGGTCCGTCGCCCCGGGCACGACGTTGAGCGCGAAGTCGTAGACCTCGGCCTCGCCCTTGGCCGTCATCATCGGGATGATGTTGCCGCCCATGTCGTGCACCGACCCCTCGTCGGCGGAGTCGGCCTTGAGCGCGTCGATGAGGACGTCGGTGGAGAACACGTAGTTGCCCATCGAGGCGTAGGTCTCGTCGGGGGCGTCGGGCAGCCCGGGCGGGTTGGCCGGCTTCTCGAGGAACGCGGCGATGGTCCGGCCGTCGGCCGCGGTCTCGATCACGCCGAACTGCGACGCGGACGCCCGCGGCACCCGGATGCCCGCGACGGTGACCCCCGCGCCGGACTCGACGTGCTGCTCGACCATCTGTGAGGCGTCCATCCGGTACACGTGGTCGGCGCCGAAGACCGCGACGTAGTCGGGCTGCTCGTCGTACACGAGGTTGAGGCTCTGGAAGATCGCGTCGGCGCTGCCCTGGTACCAGCGCGGACCGAGCCGCTGCTGCGCGGGCACCGGGGTCACGTAGTTGCCCAGCTGCGTGGACATCCGCCACGTCGTCGTGATGTGCCGGTCCAGCGAGTGCGACTTGTACTGCGTGAGCACGCAGATGCGCACGTAGCCGGCGTTGACCATGTTCGACAGGACGAAGTCGACCAGTCGGTACTGGCCACCGAAGGGGACGGCCGGCTTGGCCCGGTCGGCCGTGAGCGGCATCAGCCGCTTTCCCTCACCACCAGCGAGGACGATGCCCAGCACGCGCCTGCGGCTCCGCATGGGCTCAGCCTAGTGCGGTGGCGACCGGCGCCGACATCGCTCCGTCGCAGGTGGTCCCGGATTGGAGTCGATCACCTCCTCGCCCCCTGTGGTCGTGGCCCACCGGCTACCGCGTGCGGGCAGCGACCACGCCGCGAGCGAAGGTGATCGTTGCCGCCGCCGAGCGCAGCGTGGGGGAGCGCGTGCGGGTCAGGTGAGCAACCCCAGCATCGTCGCGATCCGGGCCATCTCGTGGTCGAAGAACGCCGCGCCGTCGTCGACGACGTTGTGCCGGTGCCCGAACACCTCGAACGAGACCGCGCCGAACAGGTAGGTCCAGGCCATCAGCCCCCGCACGAGCAGGTCGTCGGTCACCTGCGGCGGAAAGCTGCCGCGGACCGGGGCGATCGCCCGGCGCACCGCCTTCGGCACGGAGACGGCCGGCGTCCGCTCCGTCCACCCGGCGGCCACCGCGTCCGCGAGGACGGCGATGAGCAGCGCGGGCACCCGGGTCGCGGGGCCGATCGTGTCCTCGGGCGCGCGGTAGCCGGGCACCGGGGAGCCGTAGACGAGGGCGTACTCGTGCGGGTGCGCCACCGCCCAGCCCCGCACGGCCCGGGTGATGGCACGGAACCGGCCCAGCAGGTCGTCGCGGGGGACGCCGACCTCGGCCGCCTCGGCCGCCGCACCCAGTGCGTCGTAGGCCTCGATGATCAGCCGGGTGAGCAGGTCGTCCCGGCTCGGCACGTAGCGGTAGACGGCCGAGGACACCATGCCCAGCTCACGGGCGACCGCGCGCAGGGACAGCCCGGCCGCTCCCCCGACCGCGAGCTGGCGGCGGGCGGTCTCGACGATCTCTCGGGTGAGCTCGGCCCGGACCCGGGTCCGGGCACTGACGTGGGCGGGCTGCTCGACGCTGGGCACGCCGTCCAGTGTGGCGGACTCCGAGAGCGCTGACAAGAAAGCGGAGCAGTGCTCTTGACAGGTCGCTGCCGGAGATGCTGGACTGGCCTTGTTGAGAGCACCGCTCTCGAGTCGGAGCAATTCTCGCAAGGGAGAACGAGCATGGCCAGCGGACTGCACCTCGTCGTCGGAGCGGGGCCGGTCGGGTCCACGACCGCCCGGCTGCTCGCCGCGCAGGGCGAGCGGGTGCGGGTCGTGACCCGCTCGGGGTCCGGGCCCGACCACCCGGCGGTGGAACGGGTCCGGGCCGACGCGTCCGACGCTGGGGCGCTGCGCCCGCTGGCCGAGGGCGCGATCGCCGTCTACAACTGCGTGAACCCGCCGTACACGTCCTGGGGCACCGACTGGCCGCCGATCGCCGCCGCCCTGCTCGCCGCTGCGGAGTCCGCGGGAGCCGTCCTCGCGACGACGAGCAACCTCTACGCCTACGGCCCGGTCGACGGTCCACTGACCACCGACCTGCCGCTGGCCGCGACCGGGACGAAGGGCCGGGTCCGCGCGACGATGTGGCAGGAGGCCCTGGCCGCGCACGCGGCGGGCCGGGTGCGGGTCACCGAGGTCCGCGGCTCGGACTACCTGGGCGAGGGCGCGGAGAGCCACCTCGGGGCCCGGGTCGTCCCCCGGCTGCTCGCCGGCAAGGGCGTCCAGGTCATCGGCTCCGCCGACCAGCCGCACACGTGGACCTACGTCCCCGACGTGGCCCGAACCCTCATCACCGTCGCCACCGACGAGCGGGCCTGGGGCCGGGCCTGGCACGTGCCGTCCAACCCGCCGCGGTCCCAGCGCGAGGCGGTCGGCGACCTGTGTGCGGCCGCCGGCGTCCCCCCGGTCCCCGTCCGCGCCATGCCCGGCGCGATGCTGCGTGCAGCCGGGCTGTTCGTGCCGCTCCTGCGCGAGCTGCGCGAGGTCGAGTACCAGTTCACCGGGCCCTTCGTCCTGGACTCCGCGGCGACCACCGTGACCTTCGGCCTCGAGCCCACGCCGTGGCCCGAGGCCTGCGCCCAGCACGTGGCCTGGTACCGGTCCTAGGCTGGGGCCGTGCGCATCGCGGTGCTGACCCGGGAGTTCCCCCCTGACGTCTACGGCGGAGCCGGCGTCCACGTCGACTTCCTCGTCCGCGAGCTGCGCCGGCTGGGCACGGTCGACGTGCAGTGCTTCGGCGAGCCGCGCGAGGGCGCGACCGCCCACCAGCCGCCCGCGCAGCTCGCCGACGCGAACTTCTCCATCCAGACCCTCGCCGTCGACCTGGCCATGGCCAGCGCGGCGGCAGAGGCCGACGTCGTCCACTCGCACACCTGGTACGCCAACATGGGCGGCCACCTGGCCAAGCTGCTGCACGGCATCCCGCACGTCGTGACCGCGCACTCGCTGGAGCCGCGGCGGCCCTGGAAGCTCGAGCAGCTCGGCGGCGGCTACCGGGTGTCGTCCTGGATCGAGCGGACGGCGTACGAGGCTGCCGACGCGGTGATCGCCGTGAGCGACGGCATGCGGGCCGACATCCTCGACTGCTACCCCGCGCTGCAGCAGGCGAAGGTGCACGTGGTCCGCAACGGGATCGACACCGAGCTGTACCAGCCGGCCGCGGGCACCGACGTCCTCGAGCGGATCGGCGTCGACCCCGACCGCCCCTACGTGCTGTTCGTCGGGCGCATCACCCGGCAGAAGGGGGTGGGGCACCTCATCGCCGCGGCCCACCGCTTCGTGGACGGCGTGCAGGTC
>JALOLN010000199.1 GCA_025455945.1 Actinomycetes bacterium | reverse complement strand
CCGCCCCAGTCGCCGCTCACGCGGCCGAGTGACAGCACCCGCGCGGTGGCCCCGTCCGAGCGGACGGCGGCACCGTTGATCCCGGTACCGCACACGACGACAGCAGCGTCCGGCGCGGCGGTGCCGGCACGGAGCAGGGCGAACACGTCGTTCTCGACGACGAGCGAGCCCCGGGCCCAGGGCAGGACGGCGAGAGCCCGGGACAGGGCAGCGGTCTCGTCCGGCAGGTCGACCGCGGCGAGGTAGCAGCCGGCGTGGACGACCTGGGCGGGGTCGACGCCCGCCTCCCCCAGGGCCGCACCCACGGCGCTGTCGACAGCCCGGACGGCGGCGGCCAGCCCGATCTGGTGGTGGGAGCAGCCGGGCCCCCGGTGGCGGCCCAGGACCGCACCGCTGGCTGCGTCGACGACGGCGGCGTCGGTCTTGCTCGCCCCGCCGTCCACGGCGACCACGGCCGGGCGGTCGGTGGCGCTCACGTCCTGGCCCAGGGCAGGAACCCACGGTTCTGCGCGAGCAGCGCGTCGGCCAGTCGCACGGCCACGTCGTACTGCCCCACGAGGGGGTGGGCCAGCAGGGCGCCGACGACCCGGTCGTGACCCCCCTTCAGCGCTGCGTCCAGCGCGAGCTGCTCGTAGGCGGCGACGTGCGCGACCAGCCCGGCGAGCTGCGGCTCCAGCGCCCGCACCGGGCGGGGGAGGGCACCGGCGGGAGCAGCGCCGCGAGCAGGGCCACCGCCGCCTCGGAGTAGTAGGCGCCGCCGCGCTGCTCCAGCAGGGCCGGCTTGGTGACCAGACCGGGATCGGCGTACTGGTCGAGCAGGTCGTGCTCGATGCGCCGCACCTCGTCCGCCCTGGTGCCCGAGCGGCGCTGCTCGGCGACGACGTCGTCGTGGGCGTAGAAGTAGCGCAGGTAGTACGAGGGGACGACGCCCAGGGACTCGATGAGCGCTCGCGGCAGCTCGAGGCGCCGGGCGAGGTCGTCGCCGTGCCGGGCGATGAGGTCGGGCAGCACGTCGACGCCGTCGACTCCGACGTCGCGGACCCACGTGAGGTGGTTGAGGCCCACGTGGCCGAGGGTGATGTCGGAGGGCGACCGGCCGAGCCACCCCGCGAACAGGCGCTGGAACCCGATCGCCACGTTGCACAGCCCGACCGCGCGATGCCCCGCCTGCAGCAGCGCCCGGGTGACGATGCCCACCGGGTTGGTGAAGTCGAGCAGCCAGGCGTCCGGTGCGGCCCGGCGGCGGACGACGTCCGCGACACCGAGCACCACGGGCACGGTGCGCAGCGCCTTGGCCAGGCCGCCCGCTCCGGTGGTCTCCTGCCCGACGCACCCACAGGCCAGCGGGAACGACTCGTCGCGGGCGCGCGCCGCCTGCCCCCCGACACGCAGCTGGACGAGCACGGCCGACGCGCCGTCCGCAGCGTCGTCGAGGTCCGCGGTGAGCCGCAGCACCACTGGCGACCCCTGGTGCCGCAGGATCCGCCCGGCGAAGGCACCGACGACCGAGAGCCGCGCCCGGTCCGGGTCGACGAGGACCAGCTCGGTGACGCCCAGCCGGTCCCCGGACCGGGCCAGGCCGTCGACGAGCTCGGGGGTGTAGGTGGACCCGCCACCCACGACGGCCAGCTTCACGAGGGCGGCAGGTCCGTCGTGGCGGTCACGGGGCCTCCCCATCGGCTGGCCCGATCGTCCAGCGGGTGAAGCGGACCTCGAACCCTGACCTGCTCGGCGCGCAGCAGAAGGGGCCGGCCCGCCACGGCAGCGCCGGGTCGAGGGGCGCCACCCGGACCAGGTGCCAGGGCTCGTCGCCCGCCCGTGCCCGCACGACCAGCGCATCGCCGTCCCGGCTGGCCCGCACATTGATCTCGCGCCCGGCCCACCCGGGGACCGGCCACGTCGACCAGTCCGACACCTGCCGGGTCACCACGGCGCCGACCTGCGGCTGCCCGTCGGCGATCTCGACCCCGGCCTTCACCCAGTGCCGCTCGTCAGCACGGACGAGCACGCCCGCCTGGTCGAACTGCTGGTCGCCGGTGAACACGAACGCGACCTCGACGGCGGCCTCGTCGGGCAGGTCCACGAGCAGGCCGTGCCCGTCGTCGTGCACGAAGCCGTAGGACGTCGTCCGCCACAGGTCACTGCCCTCGGCACACACCACGACGAGGTCGGTGCCGTCGGTGCGGACCTCGGTGGGCGGCGTGGACCAGTCGCCCTCGTCCCAGCGGACCAGCCGCGGCGCCGGCTCCATCCTCAGTGGCTGTCGCGCTTGGCCTGCCGCCTGGCCCCGGACGCCGTCGTGCCGGCGCGGCGCTTCTCCGACGCGGGGGAGCGCAGGGCGCGGTCGCCGGTGCGGGTCTGGGTGGTCGAGCGGGACTTCGCCGTGGGCGCCTTGGGGGTGGGCGCCGCCGCCGCGGCCGCGGGCTTCCCGCCGCGCTTGGCCGCCCTCGCGGCCTCGAGCCGCTCGGCCTTCAGCGCCGCGGCGGACTGCGCAGCCAGCGCTCCGAGCCGCCGGCTCACCCGGGCGAGCGCCTGCTCGAAGGCCTCGGCCTTCAGCGCGGCCCGGGTGTTCTTCGGCCGGGCCTGGCCACGGGAGCCCACCGCACCGACACGTGCGGCGGCACCACGGCGGTACTGGCCGACGTACTTCGACCGTGCCCGGCGCACCCGGGTGTGCAGGGCGACGACGGCGTCCTCGTCGAGCTGGGCCAAGGCGGTGGGCTCGGTCTCGGCCACGAGCAGCCGCTCGGCCTCGTTGAGCACCGCCAGGAGCGACGCGTCCATGGGTCCTCGCATCTGGTCGGGGTGCGGGCGATCCGTCCGGGCCGGACGTGCGTCGAGACTAGTGGGCTGGCCCGCCTGGGCCGGCGTGGGCCACGGCGCTGGCGGCGACGTCGAGGCCCCAGCGCCGGGCCCGCTCGGCCTCGCCCGCCACGACGATGTCGTGCACCGGCCCGAAGGGCCCGTGGACGAGGAAGCTCTCGGGCGGGGCGGCGGCCGGCCAGCCACGACGCCGCAGCTCGGCGTCGGCAGCCCGAGCGGCGGAGCCCCACAGCCGCTGCGGTCCCTTGATCCTGGTGTCGAACGCGGCGAACCCGGCGGTCGGGGGCGGCGCACCCAGGCCGGCGAGCCACTCCCGCAGCCCGATTCGCTGGGACACCGGTGCCCCGTGTGCCTTCTTCGCGGCGCTGCTCCGGGTGTCAGGGGTGCTCATGCCGTGCGCGTGCGTCGGCCCGCCCACGACGAGCAGCCCGACGTCGTCCGCGACGGTGGTCGGTGCACCGCCCACCTCGACCAGCGTCACGACCAGCCGTTCGGCCAGGCCTCGCGCCACCGCCTCCGCGACCGTTCGGGTGTTGCCGTAGATCGACTCGTACACCACCAGAGCCTGCATCGCGACGACCTCCACGGCCGACCCTGTCCGGTTCGGCGGCGACTGGTCAGGGTCTCTGGTCCCGAGCACGCCTCGTCACGCGGACACCGGGATGAGGTGCACCGCGGGGCTCTTGACCGCGGCGGTGACTGCGACGCCCGGGCGCAGGCCGAGCTCGTCGAGAGCCGGCCGGGTGATGTACGCCGTGAGCCCGAAGCCCACGTCGAGGTCCACGCGCACTAGCGCGCCCTCGATCGAGACGCCGCCGACCGTGCCGCGCAGGTGGTTGCGGGGGCTGCTGGGCCCGCCCGGACCGGGCAGGGCGAGGGCGACGTCCTCGGCGCGGATGCAGACCGTGACGTCGTCGCCGGGGCCGAGGGAGGCGTCCGGCTCGTCGGTGAGCAGGGCGGTCACCGTCACCGGGCCCACGGCGACCCGGAGCAGCGCGCCGTCGGCGGCGACCACCCTCCCGGGGACGGCGGTCTCCACCCCGACGGCTCGGGCGACGTCGGGGTCGCGCGGCCGGTCGAACACCTCCGTGGCGGTACCGAGCTGCCGGACTCGTCCGCCGACGAGGACGACGACCCGGTCGGCCAGCGCCAGTGCCTCCGCCCGGTCGTGGGTGACCAGCACCGTGGGGACCCCCTGCCGCAGCAGGATGCGGCGCAGCTCGGTCCGCAGCCGGGTGCGCGTCGGCGTGTCCAGGGCGGACAGCGGCTCGTCGAGGAGCAGCAGCCGGGGCTGCGGGGCCAGCGCCCGCGCGAGGGCGACCCGCTGGCCCTCCCCGCCGGACAGCCCAGTGACCGGACGGCCCGCGAGGTGGCTGGCCCCGACCGCCTCCAGCGCGGCGCGCACTCGGTCCGCCCGCTCCGCGCGGGGCAGCCTCTGCAGGCCGAAGGCGACGTTGCCGTCCACGTCGAGGTGCGGGAACAGCGCGTGGTCCTGGAACAGGTAGCCGACCCGCCGGCGCCTCGGCGGCACGAAGCGGCGGCTCCCGTCGTCCCACACCTCACCGGCCAGGACCACCCGGGTCCCGGTGCCGCGGTCCAGCCCGGCCAGGGCGCGCAGCACCGTGGTCTTGCCGGACCCCGACGGCCCGAACAGCACGGTGACCGGTGGGCCGTCCAGCGGCAGGCGGAGCTCGGCGTCCACCACGTGGCGACGCACCCGCACGTCCAGCACCTGCCGCCCGGCCGGGCGCGGGCTCACGGCCGCGGCCACGTCGGGTCCCCTCGACGGCGCAGCGCGTAGGTGGCGGTGAGGACGACGAGGGAGAAGGCGAGCAGCGCGAGGCTGGTGCGGGCGGCCGTGGGGTAGTCGAACGCCTGCACGGAGTCGTAGACCGAGATGGACAGCGTCCGGGTCTGGCCGGGGATGTTGCCGCCGACCATGAGCACCACCCCGAACTCCCCCACAGTGTGCGCGAAGGTCAGGACGGCGGCGGTGGCCAGCCCGGCCCGGGACAGCGGCAGCATCACGCGGGCCACGGTGGCGGCCCAGCCGCGGCCGAGGACGGCGGACGCCTCGAGCAGCCGCCGGTCGACC
>JALOLN010000198.1 GCA_025455945.1 Actinomycetes bacterium | reverse complement strand
ACTGGCAGTGGCTGACGCTGACCCTCGCCTCGCCGGTCGCCGTGTGGGGTGCCTGGCCGTTCCATCGGGCCGCGTGGACCAACCTCCGGCACGGCAGCACGACGATGGACACGCTGATCAGCCTCGGTGTCCTCGCGGCGTACGGCTGGTCGCTCTACGCGCTGTTCTTCGGCACCGCAGGGATGCCCGGCATGACGATGAGCGGGTCCAGCGACCCCTCCGCGCACATCTACCTCGAGGTCGCCTCCGGGGTCACGGTGTTCATCCTCGCCGGGCGGTACGCGGAGGCCAGGGCCAAGCGCCGCTCCGGAGAGGCCCTGCGCGCCCTGCTGGCGCTCGGTGCCAAGGACGTCGCCGTCCTGCGCGGCGGCCACGAGGTCAGGGAGCCCGTCGAGCGGCTCCAGGTCGGGGACCGGTTCGTCGTGCGGCCCGGGGAGAAGGTCGCCACCGACGGGGTCGTCGTCGACGGCACCTCGGCGGTGGACGCCAGCCTGCTCACCGGCGAGAGCGTGCCGGTCGAGGTGGGCCCCGGGGACACCGTCACGGGCGCCACCGTCAACGTCGGCGGCCGGCTGGTCGTCGAGGCGACCCGAGTGGGCGCCGACACCCGGGTCGCCCAGATCGCCCGCCTCGTCGAGGCCGCCCAGACCGGCAAGGCGCCGGTGCAGCGGCTCGCCGACCGGGTCTCGGCCGTCTTCGTCCCCGTCGTGCTCGTCATCTCGCTGCTCACCCTCGTCGGCTGGCTGGCCAGCGGCGCCGCCGCCACGACGGCGTTCAGCGCCGCGGTCGCCGTGCTGATCATCGCCTGCCCCTGTGCGCTCGGCCTGGCGACCCCGACCGCGCTGCTCGTCGGTACCGGCCGCGGTGCCCAGCTCGGGATCATCATCCGGGGCCCGGAGGTGCTGGAGTCCACCCGCCGGGTCGACACCGTCGTCCTGGACAAGACCGGCACCGTCACGACCGGGCGGATGACCCTGCTGGACGTCGTGGCCGCCGGCGGCACCGACCGGAGCGACCTGGTCCGGCTCGCCGGCTCGCTGGAGGCGGCGTCCGAGCACCCCGTCGGGGCGGCGGTCGCGGCGGCGGCGGCCGAGGCGGGACCGCTGCTGGCCGTGGAGTCCTTCGCCAGCACCCAGGGCCGCGGGGTCCAGGGGGTCGTCGCCGGCCACGCCGTCCAGGCGGGCGGCCCCGAGTGGCTCGCGCGGGAGTGGGGCCTGGCGCTCGACGGCGTGCTCGACGCGGCGGTCCGGGACGCCGAGGCGGCGGGACGCACCGCCGTCGTCGTGTCCTGGGACGGCGCGCCGCGCGGTGTCCTGGTGGTCGCCGACCGGGTGCGGCCGACCAGCGCCGAGGCCGTGGCGCGGCTGCGCAGCCTGGGTCTCACCCCGGTCCTGCTCACCGGCGACAACGCGCGGGCGGCGCGGGCGGTGGCGGACCAGGTCGGTGTCGAGCAGGTCGTGGCCGGCGTCCTGCCGGAGCAGAAGGTCCAGGAGGTCGCCCGGCTGCAGGCGGCCGGAAGGGTGGTGGCGATGGTGGGCGACGGTGTCAACGACGCCGCCGCCCTGGCGACCGCGGACCTCGGGGTGGCCATGGGCACCGGCACGGACGTCGCCATCGAGGCCAGCGACCTCACGCTCGTGGCCGGGGACCTGCGGGCGGCGGCGGACGCGATCCGGCTGTCAGCCCGCTCGTCGCGGGTGCCGCCATGGCGTTCTCCAGCGTCTTCGTCGTCACCAACAGCCTCCGGCTGCGCCGCTTCGCCCCTGCCGCCGGGCCTGTGGCCGCGGCCCGTTAGGCGGAGCGGCCGGTCTGCCGCGCGGCGACCTCGGCCAGCCGGTCCAGGACGAGGGCCGCGACCCGGGTGGGGGCCTCCATCTGCGCGACGTGCCCGAGGTCGTTGAAGACGACGACGCGGGCGTCGGGGAAGGTGCTCTCGGCCCGCGCCGACGTGCGCCAGTCGATGAGCCGGTCCTTGCGCCCGAACACGACCAGAGCGGGTGTCGTGGTGGCGGCCACGGTCCGCCACACGTTGCCCCGGCCCGGGGCGAACCCGGTCGCCAGGGCCCGCAGCGAGTCGACGTACGCCCGGTCGGTGTGCTCGAACTCCTCCCGGCGGCGCATCTCGTCGACCCACTCGGCACGGCGCTCGGGGTGCATCGCTCGGGGGTCGGCCCAGCACAGCCCGATGAACAGGTCGGCCCGCGCCTGCGGGCTGCTCGCGGGCGGCAGCCGGAACATCAGCCCGGGCATGCCCGGCAGCAGCATCAGGGGCATGTGCGCGTTGCTCAGCTTGAGCCGGTACATCGGCAGCGCCGGGGAGACGAGGGTGAGGGTGCGGACCAGCTCGGGCCGTTGCTCCGCCACCCGCAGGGACACCACGCCGCCGAGGGAGTTGCCGATGAGGTGCACCGGTCGGCCGCCCTCGGCCTCGATGAGCGAGACGACCGCGTTGGTGTGCGACTGCAGGGAGTAGTCGTGGCCGGGAGGCGGCTCGGACAGCCCGAAGCCGGGCAGGTCCAGGGCCACGCCGGGCAGCCGGGGCGCCAGCACGTGCATGAGGTCGGTCCAGTTCAGCGAGGACCCCGCGAGGCCGTGCACGTACACGGCCCGTTCGGCAGCCTTGCCCACCCCCCGACCCGCGCCGGTCCGCCGCAGGTTCAGCCGGTAGGCACCCACGTCGGTGACCCGCCCCGGGAAGGGCGGCACCGGCGGCTCGTCCGGCCCCGGCAGGGCCGGCAGCGGCACGGGCTTCGACCTCGACGCCACGCTCACCTCCGGCCCCGAGTGTCCCTCAGTCGGGGCCGCGCGGGTAGGGCGGGTCTCCCGCAGGGGCTTTCGGCCCCTTCGCGAGGGCCAAGCGATGGGGCAGGCTCCTCCCGTGGACGGAACGCCGCACCGCCTGCACGCCCTCGACGTCGCCTGGCTGGAGATGGAGGGCGACGGTCCGCCCATCGCCATCGGCACGGCATCGGTCGCCGACGGCCCGGCGCCGGACGACGGTGAGCTGCTGGACCTGCTCGCGCAGCGGCTGCCTCGGATGCCCCGGCTGCACCAGCACCTGACGACGAGCGCCGGTGGTCTGCGGCGCCCGATGTGGACCGAGGCCGAGGACCTCGACCTCGGACGGCACCTGCACCGCGTACGGGCGGCCCACTCCGGGCGGGACGGGCTGGACCGGGTGGTCAGCGGGGTCATGGAGTCCCGGCTGGACCGGTCCCGGCCGCTGTGGGACCTCTGGGTCGTCGAGGGGCTCCCGGACGACCGCTGGGCGGTCGTCTGGCGGGTGCACCACAGCATGGCCGACGGTCTGGGGGCGCTCTCCCTGCTCGGCCACGGGTTCGACGTCGCCCCGAACGGCGGCCTGACGCTGGCCGAGGCAGTCGTGGACGCCGGTCGCCGGGCGGCGGCCGCCGCCCACCCGGAGGTGAGCGACCACCGGGCCGGTCTGCTCGGCCGGGTCACGGGCGGCCTCGGCAGCACCATCACCGGGACGCTGCCGCACCTGCTGCCCGCCCTGGCCACGGCCATCCCCCAGGTGCCGAGCCGCATCACCGGGCCGGTCGGCCCGCGGCGCGCGTGGTCATCCGTCGACGTCCCGCTCTCGGAGGTCAAGGCCGTCGGCCGCGCCTTCGGCGCCACGGTCAACGACGTGATCCTCGCGGCCATGGCCGGCGGGTTCCGCGAGCTGCTCCGCGCCCGAGGGGAGTCGGTGCACGGTCGGGTGGTCCGCAACCTCGTCCCGGTCTCGGTCCGGCCCTCCGGCGACGACCACGCCGACAACCAGGTCAGCGCGGTGCTCGGGCACCTTCCGGTCGGTGTCGCCGACCCGGTCGAGCGGCTCGCCGCCGTGGTGTCGACCGTGGGCCACCTCAAGGCGTCCCGGGCTCCCGTCCTCGTGGCGCTGCTGCTCGACGTCGTCGACCACGCCGTGCCGGCGCCCCTGCAGGACGTCGTGGTCTCCACCGCCGGCCGCGTCGCCCCAGCCTGGTTCTTCGACACCCTGACGACCAACGTCCCCGGACCTCAGTTCCCGGTGTTCTTCGCCGGACGTCGGGTGCACGCGATGTACCCGATCATCCCGGTGGCCGGCCACACCCGGATCACGACGGGGATCTTCAGCTACGACGGCGTGCTGAACATCGGCTGCACGGGGGACGCCGAGCACGCGGGCGACGTCGACCACCTGGCCAGCGGGGTGCGTGGCGCCGTCGCCGAGCTGGCCGACCGGGCGGCCCACCGCTGAGCCCACGGCGCGTCTGGGCCTTACGCTGTTCCGATGCTGCGCCGCCCCGACCTCCCTCGCCGACGTCGCCTCGTGGCGCTCGCCGGCGCGGGACTGCTGGCGCTCGTCGGCTGCGCAGGGGCGGGGGCGGATACTTCCCCGTCGACAGCCGCGGTGGGGGACGTGGCGGGATCCACCCATGGGATGGCGGCACCCACCACGGTCCCCACGGCGCCGCTGCGCGCGGGGGAGTCCTTCCAGCACCTGGGCCTGGGTGTCCAGGGCTACCTGCCGGCCGCCCCTGCCGGGGGGACCGACGACTACCGCTGCTTCCTGCTCGACCCCCAGGTGACCGCGCCGGCCTACGTCACCGGGGTGACGGTGCTGCCCGGAAACCCCGACGTCGTCCACCACGCGATCCTGTTCCGCACCCCGCCGGAGCAGGTCGCGGCCGCGGAGGCGGCGGACGCGGCGGCCGAGGGGCCGGGCTGGACCTGCTTCGGCGGCACCGGCCTACCCGCCCCGGCGGGGGCGGGGGCGGGGCCGACCGCCCAGCTCGACGCCGCACCCTGGCTGGGCGCCTGGGCCCCGGGGGCACCCGAGTCGGTCTTCCCGGCGGGGACCGGGGTGCGCCTCGACGCCGGCAGCCGGATCGTCCTGCAGATGCACTACAACCTCCTGGGCGGCACCGGCGCGGACACCACCCAGGTCCGGCTCCGCCGGGCCGCCCCGGGCAGCGCGCTGACCCCGCTGGAGACGATGCTGCTGCCCGGACCGGTCGAGCTGCCCTGCGCACCGGGGGAGTCCGGCTACCTCTGCCAGCGCCCCAACGCCGTCCTGGACGTCATGTCCCGGTTCGGCACCGACGCCGGCCGGACCGTCGCCGGCCTGCAGCTGCTCTGCGGCGGCGACCCGACGGCGCCGCGGGCCGGGCCGACGCAGTCCTGCGACCGAGTCGTCCTGGAGCCGACCACGATCAGGGCTGCCGCCGGCCACCTGCACCTGCTCGGCCGCAGCATCCGGATCGAGGTGAACCCGGGCCGGGCCGAAGCCGCCGTCATCCTCGACAAGCCGGTGTGGGACTTCGACGACCAGGGAGCAACCCCCCTGCCGCAGCCGGTGACGGTGGATCGCGGTGACACCGTACGGGTGACCTGCACCCACGACGCCACGCTGCGCGCGCGGCTGCCCGCCCTGCGCGACCTGCCGCCCCGCTACGTCGTCTGGGGCGAGGGGACGTCGGACGAGATGTGCCTCGGCATCCTCGTCGTGACGCGCCCCTGACCCCTGACCCTGACCCCGCACCCTCCGGCCACCTCGCGTCCCCCTGGCTTCTTGTGGCGCTCGGGCGGGGTCTGCTTGCCGTGCGTGACGCCGCTGCGGCGCCAGGAGGCGGCCGTCGGGGGTGGTCGGGGGCCTACGCCTTGTCGCTGCCGCCCGGGCTGCCGGAGTAGCGGCCGATCGGCTGCCACTCCGGGCTGCCGGCGCGGGCCCCGGACTGCTCGGGGTCGCGGCTGCGGTAGACGAGGTAGGGCCGGGTGACGTACCCGATCGGCGCGCTCATCACGTGCACGAGCCGGGTCAACGGCCACAGGGCGACGAGCAGCATCGCGGCGACGACGTGCACCTGGAAGGTCAGGGGCGCCTCGGTCATCAGCTCGCCGTCCGGGCTGAGCGTGAAGATGCTCCGGAACCACAGCGAG
>JALOLN010000197.1 GCA_025455945.1 Actinomycetes bacterium | reverse complement strand
CCCAGGTCGTAGCTGTAGTAGCCGCGCTCGGGGTCGCCGGCCGCCGCCCCGAAGTAGGTGTAGTAGCCGACCGCCCCCGGGGTGAGGTACTCGTGGTTGCCGACCACCGGGCGGGTGATCGACTTCAGTCGTCCCCAGGACAGGTCGTAGCTGGCCTGGATCCTGGCCAGGCTGGCGTCCTCGTACTGCAGGTCGCCGAGCGGCAGCACCGCGTCTACGTCCGCAGCGAGGATCAGGTCCGAGACCCACTTCTGCCGGCAGTTGGAGGCGCTGCCCAGACCTGCGTTGAAGTTGGAGTCCTCCGGGGCGCAGGCGATGTCCCCCGCCGCAGCGACCACCGGGTCGGTGCCCGCCGGGGGTGTGGGCGTGGAGGACGCCGTGGCGGTAGGTGACGGCCCAAGGCGGACGAGATGCCGGCGCAGGATGTCGAGGTAGGTGCCTCGGCCGGAGTCGCTGGCCCACTCGTCGGCGGACTCCACCGCGGTCCCCTCGCCCCACTCGTTGAACGTGCTGACCAGCTGGAGGCGGGCTCCGGAGGCGACCATCCGCGCCACGTCCTGGTCGAAGGAGACCGGGTCACGTGCCAGCCGAGGCTGCTCTCCGTACTTCCAGAAGCCGGGGGAGACCGTGAAGGAGTGGCGACCCTGGCTCGAGGTGGCGACGGCCGGGCCGTACTGGTGCCAGCCGTCAGGTTGCCGCGGACAGGACGCGTACCCGCTGAACACCTTCAGGACGAGGAAGGCGCGGCCACGGTTGGCGGCGAGCCAGCGGTCGACCATCCCGCAGCCGTCCCCCGGGTCGGCATAGCCGAAGACCACCGGCCGGCCGTCCATGGCGAGGTACGCCGGGTCGTCCGCGTACCGCCCCAGCAAGTAGGTGAGGTCGGCGTCGAGCGTGGTGGGGTCAGGGTCGCCCTGGCCCTCGGGCTCGTGGTAGACCGTCCATCGGAACCCGGTGCCGCGCGCCGCCTGCAGCAGCAGCGGCAGGCGGCCGTCGGTCGCCGACCCCCGGCCCCACCAGGAGGCGATGCCGGCGTCGAGCCCCGCCCAGCGCATGTCGGCAACCTGGCCGGCCACGACGGCCGCGTCACCGCCGTCGTAGAAGCCCCGGCTCGGGGTGTAGCGGGAGTAGGGCCGAGCGCCTCGCTGGTCCCACGCCTCCGGGAACCACGGGTAGTAGAACGCGGCGCGCAGCGGGCGTCCCGTGTCCGGTGGTGGCGAGGCGGACGCGGACGACGAGGCAGACGCGGACGGCGAGGGGCTCGCCGAGGGTGAGGGGCTCGGCTCCGGTGCGCGCACCACGATCCGGAGGATCGGCGGCGACGGCGACTCGCGGGAACCGAGGGCGATCATCGTGGCCCCGGGGGTGCTGACCGCGAAGGTGATCCGCCGGCCCGGTCGGACGGCGTCGCCGACGTCGAACAGCACCGGCACCCCGCGCTCGACCGCCGGCGAGACCTGGCCGGGCGGGTCGACCGGTGGGGCGGTCTCCCACGTCAGGGACCGCTCCTCCCAGCCGGAGTCGGCGACCCGGGCAATCGCGATGCCGACCCGGGCCGAGCTGACCGGAGTGACCTGGAGGTGGGCAGCCAAGACCGGGCTGCCGAGGTCGGGGACGCTGAACCGCACGTAGGACCTATAGGTGGTGGGCGCCGCGTCGACCCGCAGCGCGCTGCTGAGCCCGCGATTGGCGGCGGGCTGCGCCTCGGTGACGTAGGCGTCGGCCTCCGCGGGCAGCTCGGTGACGAGGGTGTCGTCGGCCCAGCCGGTGGGCCCGTCACCGACGACCAGCGGCAGGCTGACCACGGCCGCGGCGAGGGCCACCAGCGCTACGGGGAGCGCGGGCCGGGATCTCGCGATTCGAGGGGGGAGGGCCATCGCGAGTGTCCTTCCAGCACGTTGGTGAGGGACCCCCGTGAGTGGTGCGGACGTTCGGCCATGGTCCGCCCTGTGCCGGGCTGTGGCAAGACCCTGCGTCATCGGTCGATCACGGGGCGCGGACCGTAGAGTGCGGACATGAGCACGGGGACGAACGGCTCGACAGCAGTAGTCACCGGTGCGGCGGGTGGGCTGGGGCAGGCCTGGTGCCGGGCGCTGGCCGCCAAGGGGTACGACGTCGTCGGCGTCGACGTCCAGGGCACCGACCGCACGCTCGACGTCCGGGACCCGCAGGCCTGCCGCGACCTGGCCCGCGAGACCCGGCCGCGGGTATGGGTGAACAACGCCGGCGTCCTCGGCGCGGGGGACGCCGCCACCCAGCCGGACGACGAGGTCCGCCGGGTGGTCGAGGTCAACCTGCTCGGCGTCATCAACGGCACCCGCGCCGCCGTCGAGGTCATGCGCACCGACGGCCCCACCGGCCGCGGCCACGTCGTCAACGTCGGCTCGCTGGCCTCGTGGGTGCCGGTGCCCGGGGAGTGCGTCTACGCCGCCACCAAGGCCGGGATGCTCGCCTGGACCCTCGGCCTGCAGGCGGAGCTACGCGGCCACGGGGTCACCGGCGTCCGGCTGTCGGTGCTCTGCCCGGACGGCATGCTCACCCCGATGATCGAGCCGCTGCTGGACGACCCCGCGGTGGCCATGACCTTCAGCGGGCTGCAGCTGGTGACCCCTGAGCAGGTCGCCGCTGCCGGCGTGGCGCTGCTTGACCGGCCCCAGCTGTACCGCGCGGTGCCGCGCTGGCGGGGCGGGCAGGTCCGGCTCATCGCGGCGGTGCCCGGACCGGCGCTGCGGCTGGCCGGCTTCTTCCACCGGGTCGGCGCCCGCAACCAGGCCAGAGTGCGGGAGGCGGTGCGCGTCAGCGAGCAGGTCCACGGCCCGGGCAGCCCGCGATGACTGCTGGCGCTGTCGTCACGGGGGCCTCGGGGTTCATCGGCTCGGCGTTCGTCCGGCGGTTCGCCGAGCGCGGCCGCGTCGTGCACGGCCTGGACCTCGCGCCGTCCGGGGCCGCGGCCGTGCAGGCCACCGGCGGCCGCTTCGTCACCGGCGCGGTCACCGACGCCGACGCCGTCCGCAGGCTGCTCGAGGGCTGCGACGTCGTCGTCCACACCGCCGCCATGGTCGCGGAGAGCGGGCACTGGCCGGACTTCGTCCGCGTCAACGCGCACGCCCCGCGCGACGTCGCGCTGGCCGCCCGCGCCGCGGGGGTCCGGTCCGTGGTCCACCTGTCCTCGGTGATGGTGCATGGCTTCGACTACCCGGACGGCGTCGGCGAGGACGGCCCGCTCGACCCCGCCGGCAACCCCTACTGCTGGACGAAGATCCTCTCCGAGCGGGCGGTGCTGCCGCTGCACGAGCGCGGCGTCCTGGACGTCTACGTGGTGCGGCCCGGTGACGTGTACGGCCCCGGGTCCGTGCCCTGGACGCTGCGGCCGGTGCGCCACCTGCGCAGTCGCACGTTCCTCTACGTCGACCCCGAGCACGCGCTGGTCAACCACGTGTACGTCGAGAACCTCCTCGACGCCGTCGAGCGGCTGCTGGCGGAGGGGGCCGCCGGCCGGCCGTACACCGTGACGGACGGCGTCCGCACCCTGGCCCACGATTTCTTCGGCCACTACCAGCGGATGCTCGGCGTCCGGTGGGTGCCGTCGCTGTCGGCGGAGGCCGCGCTGACCATGGCCCGGGCCGGCCGGGGGCTGCCGAGGAGGTGGCGGGACGCGCTGGACCTCGAGCGGGAGTCGATCCGCTACCTCATGCGGCGGGGCCAGTACGCGACGGCCCGGGTGCGCGACCTGGGCTGGTCGCCGCGGGTCGACCTCGAGGAGGGCATGGCGCGCACCGAGTCCTGGCTGGCCTCGCAGGGGCTGCTGGCGTCGTAGTCGATCACCTTCCCGCACCGTGTCGTCGTGACGCACCCCGTCTGCGGTACGGGTCGCCGCCACACGGGGCGAGAAGGTGATCGAAAAGGGGTCCAGACCCGGACGGCAAGCTCAGGCGGAGCGGTACTGCGCCACGTGGGCGTCGCCCTCGCGCCGGGCCAGCGGCCGGGACCGCCGGGCGTAGCTGCGCCAGCCGCAGCCGGTGCACACCGCGACGGTGAACGCCCCCTCGTCGACGAGCTCGACCTCGTGGGGGGCGGGGGCGGGCAGGGGTGACCAGTCCTCGAACCGCCCGGTCGGGTCATGCCGCCTTCCGCTGGGCGCGCCTAGCCTGTCAGCCATGACGCCGGACGCCCGCCTGCACGACGCGGTCGCGCTGGAGGAGATCGAGCTCTACGGCGAGCTCGTCATCGCGGCGTCCGCCCACGACGGGCCGATGTCCACCGCGGAGATCGACGCCGTGCTCGGTCTGGTGCCGGCCGGCGGGCATGGTCAGCCGAACCGCCCCGAGATGTAGTCCTCGGTCCGCTGGTCGGCCGGGTTCGTGAAGATCTTCTGGGTGTCGTCCATCTCGATGAGCCGCCCGTACCGGACGCCGGCCTCGTCGACCTCGGCGGTGAAGAACGCCGTCCGGTCGGAGACCCGCGCCGCCTGCTGCATGTTGTGCGTGACGATGATGATCGTGTAGTCGTTCGCGAGCTCCTGCATGAGGTCCTCGATCTTCGCCGTCGCCAGCGGGTCGAGGGAGGCACAGGGCTCGTCCATGAGGATGACCTCGGGCTGCACCGCGATGCACCGGGCGATGCACAGCCGCTGCTGCTGGCCGCCGGAGAGGGCGAGCGCGCTCTTGTCGAGCTGGTCCTTGACCTCGTCCCACAGCGCCGCCTTCTCCAGCGCCTGCTGGACGACGTCGTCGAGCTCGTTGAGCTTCATCTTGTTGACCCGGGGGCCGTAGGCGATGTTGTCGTAGATCGACTTCGGGAACGGGTTGGGCTTCTGGAACACCATGCCGATGCGGCGGCGCACCTCAATCGGGTCGACCTCGGGGGCGTAGAGGTCCATGCCGTGGTAGGTGAGCGTCCCCTCCACCCGGGCACCGGGCACGAGGTCGTTCATCCGGTTGAAGCAGCGCAGCACCGTGCTCTTGCCACAGCCCGACGGGCCGATCATCGCGGTGATCTGGCGCCGGCCGAACGTCGCGTCGACGCCGCGGACGGCCTCGAAGTCGTCGTAGAAGACGTGCAGGGAGCGCACGTCGAGCACCGGCTCGAAGCTGGCGAGGCGTTCGGCTGACGTCGTCAGGTGGACGCGTGAGGTGGTCTCGGTCACGGGGCCCTCTCAGATCCGCTTCTGGAACCGGTTGCGGAGGTAGATCGCGAAGGCGTTCATCGCGAGCAGGATGACGAGCAGCACCACGATCGTCGCCGAGGCGAGGATGCGGAACTCCTCCTTGGGGTTGCTGATCCAGTTGTAGATCTGGATGGGCAGCACGGTGTAGTCGCTGAGCAGGCCGTCCGGGTTGAACGTGACGAAGGCCAGGCCGCCGAGCAGCAGCAGCGGGGCCGCCTCGCCGATGGCCCGCGAGAGCGCCAGGATCTGGCCCGTGGCGATGCCGGGGATGGCCGCGGGCAGCACCTGGCGCATGATCGTCTGCAGCTTGGTGGCGCCGAGCGCGAGCGAGCCGTGGCGGATCGACTGCGGCACGGCTCGCAGCGCCTCAC
Source organism: Actinomycetes bacterium (assembly GCA_025455945.1). Taxonomy (GTDB): domain Bacteria; phylum Actinomycetota; class Actinomycetes; order Prado026; family Prado026; genus Prado026. The sequence goes on along the minus strand of JALOLN010000197.1, from coordinate 1,570 downwards.
GGGTGGCGATGATGACCGTCGGCAGGATGAGCAGGGTCAGGGTCAGCGCCGCGGCGAGGACGGTGAAGCCCAGCCCCATGCCGCGGACGAAGATCCCCAGGCCGAGGATGCCGTAGACGATCGACGGCACCGCCGCCAGGTTCTGGATGTTGAGCTCGATCAGCCGGTTCACCCGGCGCTTGGGGTTGGCGAACTCCTCGAGGTAGACCGCCGCGGCCACGCCGAGGGGGATGCTGACGAGCGCGGTCGTGCCCACCACCCAGATGGTGCCCATGATCGCCGACTGGGCGCCGGCCATCTCCGGCTTGCGCAGCGTCGGCATGTTCTGCCAGATCCGCGAGTCCAGCCGGGGCAGGCCGCGCAGGATCACGAACGTGATGAGCGTGACGAGGAACACGATGGCCACGACGAGGCCGGTCAGCAGCAGGTAGCGGAAGACCCGGTCGCCGACCGACTCGCCCTTCCCCGCGAGGGAGAGGACGGGCTCGGGGGCGCGGGTCGTCTGGACGGCGCTCACTCGTACACCTCGCGGAAGCGACGGACCAGCCGGATCGAGAAGATGTTCATGATGAACGTGGCCACGAAGAGCAGCAGGCCGACCGCGAAGATCGTGTCGTACTCGAGGCTGCCGACCGGGACGTCGCCCTGGCCGATCGCCGCGATGAAGCCGGTCATGGTCTGCATGCCCTCGAGCGGGTTCCAGGTGAGGTTGGGCCGCTGCCCGGCGGCCACGGCGACGATCATGGTCTCGCCGACCGCCCGGGAGATGCCGAGGACGAACGCCGCGGTGATGCCGGAGAACGCGGCCGGGACGACGACCTTGGTCGACACCTGCCGCTTGGTGCTGCCCAGGGCGTAGGCGCCCTGCCGCAGGGCGTTGGGCACCGCGGCCATCGCATCCTCGGACAGCGACGCGATGGTGGGGATGATCATGATCCCCATGACCAGGGCGGCGGACAGCGCGTTGAAGATCTCGGGCAGCTCGCCGTCGAAGAACGGCGCCAGGATGTCGCGCAGCAGCGGCGTGACGAACTCCAGCGCGAAGAAGCCGAAGACCACGGTCGGGATGCCGGCGAGGATCTCGAGGATCGGCTTGAGCCACCGGCGCAGCCGGGGGTGGGCGTACTCGGAGAGGTACAGGGCCGTGGAGAGCCCGAGCGGCGCGGCGACGATCATCGCGATGAGCGTGATCGTCAGCGTCGCCGACACCAGGGGCAGGACGCCGAACGACGACGGGGTGAACGTCGGCGCCCAGTTGGTGCCGAGGAGGAAGTCCAGCGGCGGGACCTGGCGGAAGAACTCCAGGTTGGGCGGGACGAACGACAAGACGATGCCGATCGTCGTCGCCACCGAGACCAGGGCCGCGCCGATGAGGCTGAGGTGGACCAGCTTCTCGAAACGGCGCGGCCGCGACGGCCTCAGGGACACCGGTTCAGGTGCCCCCGAGGCCGCCTCGGTCTGCGTCTGCAGGGTGCTCACTGCGGGATGCTCTCAGATCGTCTCAGCGGATCCGGTCAGGAACCGGACTTCGCCTTGAGGTCCTCGAGCTTCTTCGCCAGCTCCGCCTGCT
>JALOLN010000001.1 GCA_025455945.1 Actinomycetes bacterium | reverse complement strand
GAACCCGTCGCTGACGATCACCGCCCAGGCCGAGCGGGCGATGGCGCTGTGGCCCAACCACGGCGACGCCGACCCCCGACCGGCCCTGGGCGAGCCCTATCTCCGGGTCGACGCGGTGGCTCCGCGCCGCCCGGTCGTCCCGGCGCACGCGCCGGCCGCGCTGCGGCTGCCGATCGTGGAGGTCCGTCAGGGCACGTGATCCAGGAACCCTCCTCGGGCTCCGGCCCGAGGAGGGTTCCCTGGATCACCGGGGCTACGGCGGGGGCGGGTTCGCCGCCGCCCAGACCTGGTAGGCCTCGACGGCGGTCGGCAGTGTCGGGTAGAGCCGGTCCCGGCCGATCGAGTCGGCCAGGCCGAAGGCCTCGAGGTCGTCGAGCAGGTCCTGCTTGACCCGGGCCATCGCGAACACGACCCCGCGGCCGGACAGCTCGCGGCGCAGGTCCTCCACGGCGTCCAGGCCGGTGATGTCGACCTCCACGTTCGCCTCGACGTTGAGCAGGAACCACCGCACCCGCGGCCCGTCCTCCTCAGCCTCGTCCACGGCCTCCAGGGCGCGCCGGCGGAAGTTCTCCGCGTTCGCGAAGAACAGCGGCGAGTCGTACCGGTAGACGACCAGGCCGGGGACCTGCTGGGCGGTCGGGTAGTCGTCGACGTCGTGCATGCCGGCCAGCCCCGGCACCCGGCCCTGCACCGCGTCGTGCGGCCGCGCGACCCGGAAGAGCAGCTCGCCGACCGACAAGGCGATGGCCAGGCCGACCCCCGGCAGGATGCCGAGCACGAGCACCCCGAACGTCGCCCCGAAGGCGAGCACGAGCTCGTTGACCCTGAACCGGGCCAGCCGCCGGAACTCAACGAGGTCGATCAGCCGGGTGGCGGCGTACACGACGATGGCGCCCAGCGCCGCCTTGGGGAAGTTCGCCAGCACCGGCCGGAAGACGAAGATGACCACCAGCACGCTGGCCAGCGCCACCAGCGAGTACAGCTGGGTGCGGGCGCCGAGGGAGTCGCCGATGGCCGTGCGGCTGCCGCTGCTGCTCACCGGGAAGCCCTGGGTGAGCCCGGCACCGAGGTTGGAGGTGCCCAGGGCGAGCAGCTCCTGGTTGGCGTCGATCGTCTCGTGGCGCCGGGAGGCGAAGGCCCGCGCGGTCAGCACGTTGTCCGTGTACCCGACGATCATCACGCCCACGGCGGGCAGCAACAGGCTGGCCAGGTCCCCGCCGGAGACGTCGGGCAGGCTCGGGCGGGGCAGGCCGGCCGGGATCTCGCCCACGACGGCGACGCCCTTGTCCTCCAGGTCCAGCAGCACGGTGACCGCAGTGGCCAGCAGGACGGCGAGCAGCGGACCCGGGGCGCGGGGGAACCGGCGCTGGACGACGAAGAGGAAGACCAGGACCGAGAGCCCGAGGCCGAGCGTCGCCGGCTCGACGGTGTCGAGGTTCTCGAGGAACGAGCGCACCTCGCCGACGAAGCCACTGCCCTCCACGGTCGCGCCGGTGAGCGTGCCGAGCTGGCCGGAGATCATCAGCATCGCGACGCCCGCCATGTAGCCGATGAGCACCGGCCGCGAGAGCAGGTCGGCGACGAAGCCGACCCTGGCCGCCCAGCCGATGAGGCAGTAGGCGCCCACGATGACGCCGAGCGCCGCGGCCAGGGCCGCGTACCGGTCCGGGTCCCCGACCGCCAGCGGGCCGACCGCGGCCGCCGTCATGAGGGCGGTGGTCGACTCCGGGCCGACCGACAGCTGCCGGGACGACCCGAGCAGGGCGTAGATCGCCAGCGGCGCCATGATCGCCCAGAGCCCGGCGACGGCGGGCAGCCCGGCGACGCCGGCGTAGGCCATGACCTGGGGCACGAGGTACGCCGCCACGGTGATGCCGCCGACGACGTCCCCCCGCAGCATCGGCCGCTGGTAGCTGCGCAGCGTGGCCACGCCGGGGGCCAGCCGGGCCAGCCGGCTCGGCCCCGTGGAGTCGCGGGTCGCAGCCGCCATGGACGGACAGGCTAGGCCGTCACGGTCGGCTACGGGTCCTCATTGCGTCTCCGGTTCGACATCTGCCGTTCCCCCGTCGTTCACCGCGCGGTCGTCGCCGTCCTGGCCGTTGTCGCCGTCGTCCCGCCAGGACCGCCACAGCGCGGCGTAGGCGCCACCCGCCGACACCAGCTCGTCGTGGCTGCCGTACTCGGTCACCCGGCCGCCCTCGACGACGGCGACGACGTCGGCGTCGTGCGCGGTGTGCAGGCGGTGCGCGACCGCGACCACGGTGCGACCGGCCAGGACCGCCGCCAGCGACCGCTCCAGGTGCCGGGCGGCGCGCGGGTCGAGCAGCGACGTCGCCTCGTCGAGGACGAGCGTGTGGGGGTCGGCCAGCACGAGCCGGGCCAGGGCGACCTGCTGCGCCTGGCCGGGGGTGAGCCGCAGCGCGCCGGCGCCCACCCTCGTGTCCAGCCCGTGCTCGAGCGCCGCCACCCACCCGTCGGCGTCGACCGCCTGGAGCGCCGTGGCCAGCTCGACGTCGTCCGCACCGGGCCGGGCCAGCAGCAGGTTGTCGCGCAGCGTGCCGACGAAGACGTGGTGCTCCTGGGTGACCAGGGCGACGTGCCGGCGCACGGTCTCGGCGGGCAGCGTCGACAGCGCGACGTCACCCATCGACACCGAGCCGGTACGCGGGCCGTGGATCCCGGCGAGCAGCCGCCCCAGGGTCGACTTGCCGGCCCCGGACGGCCCCACGACCGCGACCCGGGAGCCGGGCTCGACGTCGAGGTCCACGCCGTGCAGGACGTCGCGGCCCTCGCGGTAGGCGAACCGCACGTCCCGCGCGCGGATGGCCCGGCTCGTCGGCTCGGCGCCCTCGTCCACCTCCGGCGCGGGCACCTCGTGGACGCCGAGCAGCCGGGCCAGGGCCGCCTGCCCGGTCTGCAGCTCGTCGAACCACATGAGCAGCAGGTCGACCGGCTCGACGAGCATCTGGGTGTAGAGCACCGCAGCCGTCACCTCGGTGAGGGTGACCGTCCCTCGCGCGTACAGCGCGCCGCCGAGGGCGAGCACGGTCGCGATCGGCAGCACGTACGCCGCCTCCACGCTGGGGAACCACACGGTGCGCAGCGACATCGTGTAGCGCTCCCAGGAGATCCAACGCCGGATCCGCCGGTCGGTGAGCGGGATGCGCTGCTCGCCCAGGCGGTAGGCCTCGACGGTGCGGCCGCCGTCGACGGTCTCCGCCAGCGCCGAGTTGACCTGGGAGTAGGCGGTCAGCTCGGCCGCGTACGCCTGGGGCGCCCGGCGGAAGTACCAGCGGCTGGACAGCAGGATCGGCGGGACGGCGACCAGCCAGGCCAGGGCGAGCACCGGGGAGGTGAGCACCAGCGCACCACCGACGAAGACCGCGGTCACCGCGGCCACGGCCATCTCCGGCACCGCCTGCCGCACCGCCCAGGCCAGCCGGTCCACGTCGGTGGTGGCGCGGGTGACCAGGTCACCGGTCCCGGCCCGCTCCACGACGCCGAGGGGCAGCGACACCGACCGGGTGACGAAGTCCTCGCGCAGGTCCGCCAGGATCCACTCGCCCAGGACGGCGGCGCGCATCCGGGCGGAGCGGGTGAAGACGGTCTGGACGACCAGGGCGACCGCGAACCACAGCGCGAGCCGGTCCACCCCGGCCACGGTGGCGGTGCCGTCGCTGACCTGCTGCACCACCCGGCCGAGGACCTGCGGGCCGACCAGCGCGGCAACGGCCGCCACCGAGTTGAAGGCCACGAGGGCGGCGAACGGACGCCGGTGCCGCGCCAGCAGCGCCCTGACCTGGCGACGCACGGTGGCCGGCGCGGCGACCGGCAGCTGGGTCGGGCCGCCGACGAGGGCCTCCGGGGGCTCGGGGGGTCTCACGAGTCCTCCTCGCGGACCACGGTGGCCCGGTACCGCGGCTGGGAGCGCAGCAGGCCACGGTGGGTGCCGGACGCGACGACCCGGCCGTCGTCGAGCAGCGCGACCACGTCGGCCCGCTCGAGGAGCAGCGGGCTGGTCGTGACGAGCACCGTGGTCCGGCCGGCGCGCAGCTGCGCCAGCCGCTCCCCGATCCGGGCCTCGGTGTGCGCGTCGACCGCCGAGGTCGGCTCGTCGAGGACGAGCACGGGGGGATCGACGACGAGGGAGCGGGCCAGGGCCAGCCGCTGCCGCTGCCCCCCGGACAGCGAGCGGGCCCGCTCCGGCAGCTCGGTCGCCAGCCCGTCGGCCAGGCCCTCGACGATCTCGTCGGCATCCGCCGCGGTCAGCGCCGCCGACGCCGGGACCCGGCCCGACCCGGGCACGGCCAGGCTGTCGGCGACCGTCCCGGCGAACAGCACCGGGTCCTTGTCCTGGACGACGACCGTGCGGCGCACCGCCGCCGTCGTGACCGCGTCGAGCGGGACCCCACCGAGGGTGACCGCGCCGGGGACGTACCGGCCCAGCCGGGCCACCAGCCGGGACGCCTCGTCGGTGTCGGCGCAGACGAGGGCGGTGAGGCGGCCGGCCGGCGCGACGAAGCCGGTGGCCGCGTCGGCGAGGTCGCCGTCCGGCAGTTCGTCCGCCCCGGTGGTGCGGTCGTCGAGCGTGCGCTGCACGGTGAGGAGGTCGAGGACGTGCCGGGCGGCCACCCGGGCGCGGGTCCACTTGTGCGCGGCCTCGGTGATCGTGCGCAGCGGCAGCACGAGGAAGGCGGTGTAGCCATAGAAGGCGACCAGCTCGCCCGGGGTGATCTCCCCGGCGAGGGCCAGCCGGGCCCCGAGCCAGGTGACGGTCACGACGAACGCCCCGGGGAGGGCGACCTGCAGCGCGTCGAGCAGGGAGCGCACCCGGGCGGTCCGCACCGAGGCGCGCCGGACCTCGTCGGACACGGCCCGGAAGCGGTCGAGGAACAGCTCCTCCCCGCCGATGCCGCGCAGCACCCGCAGTCCCGCGACGGTGTCCGCGGCGAGCTCGGTGGCCTCCCCGAAGCGCGCCCGCTGGTCGCTCTCGCGGCGCTCCAGCGGGCGGACCAGGGGGCCGACGGCGAGCGCGGTCACCGGGATCCCGACCACGACGACCAGGCCCAGCTCGGGTGAGGCGTTCAGCAGCACCGCGGTCACGGCGAGGAAGGAGACGACGGCACCGGCGAACCGGGCGCTGACGTCGAAGGCCCCGCCGATGCGTTCGACGTCGTTGGACGACACCGCGACGACCTCGCCGGTGGCGACCTGGGCCGTCAGGTCCGCACCGAGCGCGACCGCGTGCCGGGCCACGAGCTGCTGCACCCGGGACGCCGCCGCGATCCAGTTGGTGACGGCCATCCGGTGCCGAAGGATCCCGGCGACCGCCTGCCCGACCCCGAGGGCGAGGACGGCCAGCGCCCAGCCCGCAGCGGCGCGGGGCTGCTCGGCGGTCACGGCGTCGATACCAGCACCGAGGGCGTACGGGACGGCTGCCTGCGCTCCCATCCAGACGATGCCCCAGAGCACGCCCAGGGTCAGGATCCCGGCCTGCTGGCGGGCCAGCCACCACAGCAGGCGGCCGGCGGTGCGCAGGTCGGGGGAGCCCGGTGCCGGGGTCGGCAGGGTACGCAGGGAGATCATGGCGGTGGCCCAATCTATGCCGACGCAGGTGAGGCGGGCCAACGGGTTTCCGGCCGCTCGGTAGGCTGCCCGGGTGACGCAACCGGGTGCCGTGCTGGTCGTGGACTTCGGGGCGCAGTACGCCCAGCTCATCGCTCGCCGGGTGCGCGAGGCCCGGGTGTACAGCGAGATCGTGCCGTCGACGACTCCGGTCACCGAGCTGCTCGCCCGCCGTCCGGCCGCGGTGATCCTGTCGGGGGGGCCGTCCAGCGTCTACGCCGACGGGGCGCCGCAGGTGGACCCGGCGCTGTTCGCGGCCGGGGTGCCGACTCTCGGGATCTGCTACGGCTTCCAGGCCATGGCCCAGGCGCTCGGCGGGACGGTGCGGCGCACCGGCCTGTCGGAGTTCGGCCGCACGCCGCTGACCGTGACCGACCCGGCGTCGGCCCTGCTCGCCGGCCTGCCCGGGACCGCGTCGGTGTGGATGTCCCACGGGGACGCAGTCTCCGCCGCGCCGGCCGGCTTCGCCGTCACCGCCCGGACCGGTGGCGCGCCGGTCGCCGCCTTCGAGGACGTCACGCGTCGGCTGGCCGGCGTCCAGTTCCACCCCGAGGTGGTGCACACCGAGCAGGGCCAGCGGGTGCTCGAGAACTTCCTGTTCTCGGTGGCGGGCTGCGCCCCTGACTGGACGACCGAGAACGTCATCGAGGAGCAGGTGGCGGCCGTGCGGGCCCGGGTCGGGGACCGGCTCGCGGTGTGCGGGCTGTCCGGCGGCGTGGACTCCGCGGTCGCCGCCGCGCTGGTGCACCGGGCGATCGGTGACCGGCTGACCTGCGTGTTCGTCGACCACGGGCTGCTGCGCAAGGGCGAGCCCGAGCAGGTCGAGCGGGACTACGTGGCCGCTACCGGCGTCCGCCTCGTCGTCGTCGACGCCCAGCAGCGGTTCCTCGACTCGCTGGCCGGGGTGACCGACCCGGAGGAGAAGCGCAAGATCATCGGCCGGGAGTTCATCCGGGTGTTCGAGGACGCCGCCGCGGACGTGGTGGCGGAGGCGGGCCGGCACGGGGAGCAGGTCGAGTTCCTCGTCCAGGGCACGCTGTACCCGGACGTCGTGGAGAGCGGCGGCGGCACCGGCACCGCCACGATCAAGAGCCACCACAACGTCGGCGGCCTGCCCGCGGACCTGCAGTTCACGCTGGTCGAGCCGCTGCGGTCGCTGTTCAAGGACGAGGTGCGCGCCGTCGGCGAGCAGCTCGGGCTGCCGCCGGAGATCGTGTGGCGGCACCCCTTCCCCGGGCCGGGCCTGGCGATCCGGATCATCGGCGCGGTGGACCGGGAGCGGCTGGACGTGCTGCGCGAGGCGGACGCCATCGCCCGCGAGGAGCTGACCGCCGCCGGGCTGGACCGGTCGGTGTGGCAGTTCCCGGTGGTCCTCCTGGCCGACGTCCGCTCGGTCGGTGTGCAGGGCGACGGACGCACCTACGGTCACCCGGTCGTGCTGCGCCCGGTGAGCAGCGAGGACGCCATGACGGCGGACTGGGCGCGGCTGCCGTACGACGTCCTGGCCCGCATCTCGACGCGGATCACCAACGAGGTGCGCGAGGTCAACCGGGTCGTGCTCGACGTGACGAGCAAGCCCCCCGGCACCATCGAGTGGGAGTAGCCCCCACCCCCTTGCGCATCACCGCTTCTGCATCATGGGTCCCTTGTGGCGCATAGATCGCCGTCAGGCGCCCTTCACGACGGCAGTCCGCTGCGGTGGCGGCTGTTGCCCACGGTCTGCCCGGCGTAGGGTCGCGGCGAGATCGGGCGAGCGACGTCGGGGGGCGACATGACGCGACGCGGACGGACGGCCGCGACGGTGACGCTGGCACTGGCCGTGCTGGGCGCCCTCGGCGGCCCCGGTGCCGGCCCGGCCTGGTCGGCCGCCACCGGCAGCGTGAGCGGCACCGTCTACTGGGACGTCGACGACGACGGAGTCCGTGACGCTGGGGAGGCCGGGCTGCCCGGGATCGTCGTCCGGACCGCCACGGCCGCGACGATCACCGACGCCGCCGGCCGGTACGCCTTCTCGGGCGTGGGCTCGACGGTGACCGTGCGGGTCGACACGGGCTGGCTGCGCAGCCAGTGCCTGGCCGGCTACTCCGGTCCGTCCGGCGGCGCCTGGGCGACAGCGGCCTGCCCGGACCCCGGGTGGGGGGCCGGCCCGGACCAGCAGTTCGTCGTCAACAACCAGTTCCTCACCGCGACCGTCCCCGCCGGGGGTCGGGCCTGGCTCGGGCTGGTGCCCGACCGGGTGGGGACGGGATACCAGCCGGCGACGGCGCCGGCCACGGTGGTCGACCCGGCCCTGCGGCTGAGCCCCGGGTTCGCCATGAGCGGGGCGGGGACGTTGTGCCGGTCGTACGTGTGCCGACCGGGCGAGACCCAGTGGGTCCTCACCCAGTGGATGAACCAGGGCACCGGGGCACTGTCCGGCATCAAGGGTGTGATCGTGGCCCCCTCCGGGTCCCGGATCACCCGGGTGCGCCCCTACACCGGGCACGGTGCGGGCAGTGGGCACGGCATCACCCGGTACAAGGTCATCGACCCCACCACCGGCAAGGCGGTGGCCGTGGGCACGGACGGCGTCCTGGCCCGGCCGCTCGGCCGGGCCAAGGTGCGCCTCGTCGGCACCCTCGGGCCGGCCACGGCCTACTTCTCCGCCGTGGCGTTCACGATGGACCCGACCGCACGCTTCTCCGACGGCAACCAGGACGGCGTCCCGGACTGCAGCGCGGCGACGGGCGGGCCGAACGGCGGACAGGTGTGCGCCCGCGCCACCGACTACGCGCCCGGGTCGTACATCGCCTACGGCTCGGTCACCGCGCTGGCCCAGGGCAGCGACACCGATGCGGCCTTCTGCCCGTCGATCCCCGCGTCGTGCCCGGTGCTGGGCGTGCACAACAAGGTCCTCGGCGGTGACTCCAACGACGGGGGGGCCTGGAAGGTGGACTCCACCTTCGGCCCCGGCGTCGCCTGACAGCACCCCTCGCACCGGTCAGGGCGCGGCCGGTCCGGGGACCGTCCACGCCCTGACACGTCGGGGCCAGGGGTCAGCGACGGGCGCGGGCCACCGACCCGGCCAGCCCGGCCACGCCGAGCCCGATGAGGCCGAGCGGCAGCACCCAGGCGCCGTCGACCCGGACGTCGGTGAGCGCGCCGACCAGGTAGGCGACGGCGATGGCGACGAACACCAGCCCAGCGACCAGCGAGGTCAGGTCGAGGTCATGACGCTGCACGGCGCACCTCCAGCTCTCCGAGTCCGACGTTGAGGTCGAGGACGTAGGTGCCGGCCGGCTCGGTGCCGGCGGCAGGGGTCAGGATGGTCTCGATGTCGCGTCCGAGCCCGCCCTCGTTGATGCCCGCCTCGGGCACGACGATGCTGCCGACCCCGGTGCTCGCCGACACCTCGGCGGTGACGTCCGGGGGCAGCAGGACCGACAGCTCCCCCGCGCCGAGGTCGACCGTGACCCGGCGGCGGCCGTCGAGCTGGACGTCGCTCAGGTCGAGGGTGACGTTGCCGGCACCCCACTCGTACGACGGCTCCAGCTGAGCCAGCGTCGCGGGCGCCCACACGACGTCGCCGGCGCTGCGGGACACCTGTCCGGGGATCGCCGCCGCCCCGGCCGTGCACAGGGCGAGGACCACGCCGAGCGCGATCAGCCCCCGGGACCGGCCGACGAACGCCCCGACGACGAGTCCGAGCCCCACCAGGCCGGTGAGGACGGCGAGCAGCACGACCGGGTCGACGTCCCACTCGCCGGTGAGGTCCAAGGCGACGAGGACGCCGGCGACGATGGCCGCGACCGAGACCGTGAGCAGACCCAGCACCGACCGGGGCTTCGGTGCGGGCGGCGGCGGTGCCGGCAGCGGGGGTGCGGGCGGTGCCGCGTAGGGGGCATCGAGCGGCGTGCCGGGAAGCGTGGCGTCCGACGCGGCAGGAGGGGCGTAGGGCATGGCGTTCTCCGTACTGGGGGATGGCCCGCTCGGGGCCGGGGGTGAGGGCGGCGCGGCCTGGACCCGGGTGTTCCGGTCCCGGGCGACGAACCAGACGGCGAAGCCGATGCCGCCGATGACCAGCAGCGGCCAGACGTCCGGGCCGCCGCCGAACCACCAGCCGCCGGCCAGCCCGCCACCGACGCCCAGCAGCAGGATCACCGCGAGGACGGCGACGACGATGCCGACGCCGAGGCCGTTGCGGTCGATGAACCGCTGCCCCTCGCTGGTGTCGGTGCCCTCCTCGGGCACCAGCAGCCAGCCGACGGCGTAGAGCAGCAGCCCCGACCCGCCGAACACGGCGAGCACGACGGCGACGACCCGCAGGATGACCGGGTCGATGCCCAGGTAGGCGGCCAGCCCGCCGCACACACCGGCGACCTTGCGGTCGGTGCGGCTGCGGCGCAGCGGGGGCCGCGGGACGGCCGGCGCGGCCGGGGGAGGGGGCGGTGGTGCGGACGGTGAGGCCGTCGGCGGGACGGCGTCCGGGCCGGGGGGCCCGTAGGACTGCGTGTTCTCGCTCATGCCCTCATCGTGCGACCCGGGAGGCGACCGGCGGATCCTGCGCCGGCCCCGAGCGGACCCTGGTCGGACCCTGACCCCGACCAGGGTCGGCACCCGATGCCCGGACCCCGGCCGATCGGCGACGATGAGGGCACCATGAAGCCCGTGACCACCTCGGCACCCACCCCCGGCCCGGCGGTGTCCCGGCCCCCGCTGCGTCGGGCGACCGAGGGCCGGCTGGTGGCGGGCGTCGCCAGCGGGCTGGCTGAGCACCTGGGCGTGGACACCTGGCTGGTCCGGCTGGGCTTCGTGCTGCTGGCCTTCAGCGGTGGGGCGGGGCTGGTCGCCTACGCGGCGTTCTGGGCGCTGGTTCCCCTGGCCCGCGACCCGCGGGATGGGTCGGCGGAGGCCGGGACCGCGCCGGCCGGCACGGCGACGGGCGAGCGGGCAGGGCGGGCAGAGCCGGCCGCGCCGACCGAGCCGGAGGGGCTGGGGAGCACCCTCGCGCCGCTGCTCGCCCTCGGCGCCGTCGCGGCGGGGGGCGTGCTGCTCCTGCAGCAGGCGGGGGTGCTGCCCGGGCGGGGGGTCGCCGTCCCGCTCGTCGTCCTCGCGGTGGGGGTCGCGGTCCTGTGGCGCGTGGCCGACGACACCCAGCGGTCGCGGTGGCGCGCCACCGCGACCGTCACCGCCGCGTCGACCGGTGCGCAGGCCTGGGTCCGAGTCGCGGCGGGCGTGGCGCTCGTCGTCGTCGGCGCGGGCGCGGTGCTCGCGGCCCAGGGCGGCTTCCAGGCGGCGCTGGCCGGCGTGGCCGGGGCCCTCGTCGTCCTCGCAGGGGTCGCCCTCGTGCTCGGCCCGTGGCTGGTGCGCAGCGCCCGCGACCTGGCCGACGAGCGGCGCGAGCGGGTGCGCTCACAGGAGCGGGCCGAGCTCGCCGCCCACGTGCACGACTCGGTGCTGCAGACGCTCACGCTCATCCAGCGCAGCGCCGCCGACCCCCGGGAGGTGGCCCGGCTCGCCCGCGCGGAGGAGCGCGCGCTGCGCCGCTGGCTGTACGAGCCGGGTGACCGCGACCCCACGACGTTCCGCGCGGCGCTGGAGGCGGCGGCGGCCGACGTGGAGGAGACCCACAGCACCCCGCTGGACGTCGTCGTCGTCGGGGACGCCGCCGTCGACGAGCGGCTCGGCGCCCTGCTGCAGGCGGCGCGTGAGGCGATGCTCAATGCGGCTCGGCACGCCGGAGCGGGCGGTCCGGTCTCGGTCTACGCCGAGGTCGAGCCGGACCAGGCGACGGTGTTCGTCCGCGACCGCGGGCCGGGCTTCGACCCCGAGACGGTGCCGGCCGACCGGCTCGGGGTCCGACAGTCGATCGTGGGACGGATGGTGCGCAACGGCGGCCGGGCGCAGATCCGCTCGGTCCCCGGGGAGGGCACCGAGGTGCGGCTGACGATGGCACGGGAGGACACGTGAGCGAGCGACCGGACCAGCCGGACCAGCCGGACCACGCGGACCAGCCGCGGGTGCCCACCGTGGTGCTCGTGGACGACCACCGCATGTTCCGGACGGGGGTGCGGACCGAGCTCGGCCGCGCCGTCGACGTCGTCGGTGAGGCCGAGGACGTCGACCAGGCGGTGGCCGTGGTGGTGGCCACCCGCCCCGACGTCGTCCTGCTCGACATCCACCTGCCAGGGGGCAACGGGGCCGACGTCGTGCGGCGGGTGGCCGCCCAGGGCGTGGATGCCCGCTTCCTGGCGCTGTCGGTGAGCGACGCGGCCGAGGACGTCATCGGGGTGATCCGCGCCGGGGCCCGCGGCTACGTCACGAAGTCGATCACCGGGCCTGAACTCGCGGACGCGATCCACCGGGTCGCCGACGGGGACGCCGTCTTCTCCTCGCGCCTCGCCGGGTTCGTGCTCGACGCCTTCGCCGGGTCCCCGGAGGTACCCGTCGTGGACGAGGAGCTGGACCGGCTCACCCAGCGGGAGCGCGAGGTGCTGCGGCTGATCGCGCGGGGGTACGCGTACAAGGAGGTCGCCAAGGAGCTGTTCATCTCGGTGAAGACGGTGGAGACCCACGTCTCGGCCGTGCTGCGCAAGCTCCAGCTGTCCAACCGCCACGAGCTCACCCGCTGGGCGACCGACCGGCGGCTGGTGTGACCCGCCCGGCGGCGGCGCGGGAACCGCAGCGGCGGTCGATCCGTCGCAGCATCGTGACCGGGAGCCCGCGGTGGGTCCCCCGTGCCCTCGTGAGGAGAGCCGCTCCATGAGCGATCAGTCCGGCCCCGACGTCCAGCACGACACCCTCATCGTCCCGCTGCCGGCTGCGACGGAGCCGGCACGGCCACGGTCGACGTGGCGTCAGCCGGTGGTCTGGGCGGCGGTCGCCGCCGCCCTGGTGGGTGGGGTCGCGGTCGGGGTCGGGGTGAGCCGGGCGGGTGCCCCCGCGCCGGCGGACCCGACAACTGCCGGCCCCGGCGGGGTCGAGGCCGGCGCACCCGACGTCCCCGACGCAGCGGGTGGTCCGGCCGACCCGGAGTCCGGGGCGGCGGACGACGGCCTGGCCGGTGCGTTGCGCCGCGGCCTTGCCGACGAGCTCGGGTCGAGGATCCGGGAGCAGGTTCCCGGGGACATCGGCGAGGAGCTCGGCGAGCTGGTCGAGGACCCCGCCGTCGGTGAGCAGGTGCAGCAGCTGCTCGAGGACCTCGTCACCGGTGGCGCCGAGCAGAACTGACCGTGGCAGCCCCGTGGGTCAGCCCTGGACCGACCCCAGGGTGACGGTGACGGTCGCGGTGGTGCCGTCCCGCTCGTAGGTCACCGGCACGCCAGCACCCGGGGTGGCGGAGCGGACGGCTGCGACGAGGGCGTCGGCGGAGTCGATGACCCGGTCGCCGAACGTGCGCACGACGTCGCCGCTGCGCAGCCCGGCGCGGTCGGCCGCGCCACCGGAGGTGACCTCGCCGATCCGCGCACCGCCGCCCTCCGCGTCGCCCACGGTCACGCCTAGCTGCGCGCGGCTGGCCGTGCCGGACTCGAGGATCTCGTCGGCGATCCGCTTGGCCTGGTCGATCGGGATGGCGAAGCCCAGCCCGATGGAGCCCGACTGGCCACCGCCGCTGCTCAGCGTGGCGATGGCCGAGTTGATCCCGACGACCTCCCCCTGCAGGTTGACGAGGGCGCCGCCGGAGTTGCCCGGGTTGATCGCGGCGTCGGTCTGGATCGCGTCGAGGACGGCACCCTCGCCGGTCGCGTCGGAGTCGGTGACGACCGGGCGGTTCTTCGCGCTGACGATCCCCGACGTCACGGTCCCGGAGAGCCCCAGCGGGGAGCCGATCGCCACGACGGTCTGGCCGACGACGAGGTCGGCGGAGCTGCCCAGCTTCGCCGCGTCGAGACCGCTGGCGTCGGTGGCGCGGATCACGGCCAGGTCGGAACCGGGGTCCCGGCCGACGAGGGTGGCGTCGAAGGAGCGGCCGTCCTGCAGGGTGACGGTGAGACTGCCGCCGGACGCCGCCGCCTCGACGACGTGGTTGTTGGTGAGCACCAGGCCGTCCGCGGACAGGATGACGCCGGAGCCGGACCCGCTGGACTGGCCCGCCCGCACCTGGATGGACACCACCGACGGCAGCACGTCGGCCGCGACCTTCTCGATCGAGGAGTCCGGCAGGAGCACGGTCCGCGTGGTGGTCGACGGCGTCGTCGAGCCGATGGCGGCCGTCGTCCCGTCGTCCTGCCCGGCCGCCCAGACGCCGATGCCCCCGCCCACGCCGCCGGCGAGGAGTGCGGTCGCCAGCACGAGCGCGACCGTGCCCCCCCGGCCCGGAGCGGGCCCCGCTGCCCGGCCGGCCGGCGGCACGGGCTCCTGCTGCTGCTCGGGCAGCCAGAACGGTTGGGTGGCCGTGGGGCTCACGGGGTCGGCTGTCGTGGGTGCGGTGGGGTCACTCATGTCCTCGACACTCCCCAGGCTTCCTGTGCGTTTGCTGTGTACGGGCTTGGACCTTCCTGAGAGCGGCGGCCCGGTCGGGGGAGCCTAGGGTTGTCGTCATGGAGTTCCTCGAGCACGCCCTCGTCGTCGTCCACTTCGTCGGGCTGGCCAGCCTGCTCGGCGGGTTCCTCGTCCAGATCCCCGCGGCGGAGAAGGTCGTCAACCGCGCCATGGTCGACGGGGCACTCACCCAGCTGGTCACCGGCCTGGCGCTGGTCGGCGTACTCGAGGCCATGGCGGACGACGGTGCGCCGGTCGACCACGCGAAGGTCGGCGTCAAGCTCCTCGTGCTCGTCGTCGTGCTGGGCCTGGTCTGGGTGAACCGGAAGAAGGCGTCGGTGAGCACCGGTGTGTGGGCGGCGATCGGCGGTCTCACCCTGCTCAACGTCGTCGTGGCCGTCTTCTGGACCTGATCGCGTCGGCCGTGAAGGGCGCCTGACGGCGATCTATCGGCATCAAGGGACCCTTGATGCGGGGGAGGGGAGGGGCGGGTCAGGCCGTCGAGACGACGTGGAAGGCCTCGGCGAGCCGGCCCTCGGGCAGCCCGGCGGCCTGGGCCTGCCGGCCGAGCCACTCGCGCAGCATCCCCTCGAGGTCGTCCATGTGCGCGGTCTGCGACACGTGCGCCCGCAGCGCGGCGACCTTGCGGTCGAAGGTGGCGGTCACGTCCACCCAGTGGTCCGGCTGCGGCCCGGCCATGACCCACACCTCCGGGACGGTCCACTCGGCCAGGCCCTCGTCGCGCAGCAGCGACTGGTGGGCGAACGGGTTGCGGGCGTCCGGGTAGACGGCCTGCAGGGCTGCCTCCCCCGCGGCGAGGTGGTCCGGGTGCGAGGCGGCGATCCGCTGCCAGTTGCGCTCCGGCGACTGGACGAGCATCCGCTGCGGTCGCACCTGGCGGATCACCCGGGAGATGTCGCGGCGCAGGTCGTGGCTCACGGTCAGCTCGCCGTCGACGTAGTTGAGGAACCGGACGTCGCGCACCCCGAGGCAGGCCGCGGCCGCGCGCTGCTCCTCCTGCCGGATGCGGGGGATCTCCTCGCGGGGCACGTCCGGGTCGAACCCGCCGGCGTCCCCGTTGGTGACGACGGCGTAGACGACCTCGATGCCGGCCGCCGTCCAGGTGGCCACGGTGCCCCCGGCGCCGAAGTCGATGTCGTCGGGGTGGGCGGTCACGGCCAGGATCCGCTCCACCTCGGTGTCGGCGAGCATCAGCCGGCGCCGATGGTGAAGGGCTCGGGCTCGACGACGACGAACCCACCGGGGGAGAACTCCAGCTGGAACGCCTCGCCCGACCCCCGGCCGACGAGGGCACCCGCGCTCATCGAGGACCGGGTGGTGATCGTGAGCCCGGCGGACCAGGCCACCGCGGCGTTGGGGTCGACGAGGGTGCGGGCCTCCGAGGTGTTGAGGACGACGGGGTAGTCGGTGGCGAGGACCACGGTGCCCGGGCCGGTGAGGGTGACGTTGAACAGTCCGCCGGCGGCCATCCCGCCGATCCCACCCTTGATCATCTCGATGTCCCAACCGACCGTGGCGTCGAACCCGAGCAGCGCGCTCGACGACACCGACAGCCGCTCGCCGGGCCCGAGGTCGAGCAGGTGCAGGGCCCGCCCGTGCCTCGCGACGAAGAGCTCGCCGCGGCCCTCGCACCGCATGAGCTTCACGCCCTCGCCGGTCATGGCCGACTTGAGGAAGCGCTTGGCACCGGCGCCCTGGTAGGCGAACGTCACGTCCCCCTGGAAGGCGATCATGGCGCCCCGGCTGACGAACAGGGGCGGGCCGAGGGTCGCCTTGACCACCGACCGGTTCTGCCGGGTCATCCGCCCGGTGGTCGCCGCCTCGAAGTTCTCGCTGGCGAACAGCGTCGAACTGCGCAGAGACGGGGGGATCCCGGCCGGCCCGTCACCGGCGGCCGCCGGCGGGGCAGGGGACGGCGCCGGGTCGGTCGCGGGGGTCTGCTGGGGTGCGGTGTGCTCGGTCCAGGCACCCCCGTCCCAGTAGCGCAGCTGGGCGGTGCCGGCGGGGTCGGGGTACCACCCTGCGTCGGGGATCGTCATGGCGGCATCCTAGGGAGCACCCCGCTGCCCCGGCCCGACGGCGCGGGGGGTCGTCGGACCCGGCGCCTAGACTCGCCCCTGTCATGGGCACCCTCTTCGACGAGCCGCCGACGGCGAGCCGCCCTCGTCCGGGGGTGCCGTCCGTCGAGGCCCTGCTCGAGGGGCTCAACGACCAGCAGCGGGCCGCGGTGGTCCACGAGGGCAGCCCGCTGCTCATCGTCGCCGGGGCCGGGTCGGGCAAGACCCGGGTGCTCACGCACCGCGTCGCCTACCAGCTCGCGGCGCGCGGGGCCCAGCCCAGCCAGATCCTCGCCATCACGTTCACGAACAAGGCGGCCGGGGAGATGAAGGAGCGGGTCGCCGCGCTGGTGGGCCCGCGGGCGCGGGCGATGTGGGTGTCGACCTTCCACTCGGCCTGCGTGCGCATCCTGCGCGCCCAGCACGCCCGGCTCGGGGTGTCCTCGTCCTTCTCGATCTACGACGCCGCGGACAGCCAGCGGCTGATGACGCTGGTGTGCCGCGAGCTCGACCTCGACCCCAAGCGGTACCCACCGCGGTCGTTCACCGCCCAGGTGAGCAACCTCAAGAACGACCTGGTCGACCACGAGACGTTCGCCTCCCGGGCGGGCAACCACCTGGAGCAGACGCTCGCCGAGGCGTACACCCGCTACCAGCGACGGCTGCGCGAGGCCAACGCCTTCGACTTCGACGACCTCATCATGACCACGGTCAACCTGCTGCAGGCCTTCCCGGACGTGGCCGAGCACTACCACCGCCGGTTCCGGCACGTGCTCGTCGACGAGTACCAGGACACCAACCACGCGCAGTACGTCCTCGTGCGTGAGCTCGCGGGCCGCGGGGACGACGGCGTCGAGCCGGCCGAGCTGTGCGTCGTCGGCGACGCCGACCAGTCCATCTACGCCTTCCGCGGCGCCACGATCCGCAACATCTTGGCCTTCGAGGAGGACTACCCCGACGCCACGACGATCCTGCTCGAGCAGAACTACCGTTCCACCCAGACGATCCTCTCCGCGGCGAACGCGGTCATCACCCGCAACCTCAACCGCAAGCCCAAGAACCTCTGGACCGACTCGTCCCAGGGCTGGCCGATCGTCGGGTACGTCGCCGACAACGAGCACGACGAGGCGGCCTTCGTCGCGCGCACGATCGACGACCTGCACGACGCCGGGCACGCCACACCGGGCCAGATGGCGGTGTTCTACCGGACCAACGCTCAGTCCCGGGTGTTCGAGGAGGTGTTCATCCGGGTCGGCCTGCCCTACCGGGTGGTCGGGGGCGTGCGGTTCTACGAGCGCCGCGAGGTCCGCGACGCGCTGGCCTACCTGCGGCTGCTGGCCAACCCCGACGACACCGTCTCGCTGCGCCGGGTGCTCAACGTGCCGCGACGGGGGATCGGCGACCGGGCCGAGGCGGCCATCGAGGGCCTGGCCGAGCGGGAGCGGATCTCCTTCGGGGCGGCGCTGGCCCGCGCCCACGAGGCCTTCGGGCTGGCGACCCGGTCGCTCACCGCCGTCCAGGGCTTCGTCCGCCTCATCGACGAGCTGCGCACCCTGGTGGAGGCCGGGTCCGGGCCGGCCACCGTGCTCGAGGCGGTACTCGAGCAGACCGGGTACCTCAGCGAGCTCGCCGCCTCCGCCGACCCCCAGGACCAGACGCGGGTGGAGAACCTGCGCGAGCTCGAGGCCGTCGCCCGTGAGTTCGAGGAGCTCGACCCCGAGGGCGCCCTCGCCGACTTCCTGGAGCGGGTCGCCCTCGTGGCCGACAGCGACGAGATCCCCGAGGGCGAGGACCACGGCGGCATGGTCACCCTGATGACCCTGCACACGGCGAAGGGCCTGGAGTTCCCCGTGGTCTTCCTCACCGGCATGGAGGACGGCGTGTTCCCCCACCAGCGCTCGCTCGGCGACCCGCGCGAGCTGGAGGAGGAGCGCCGCCTCGCCTACGTCGGCATCACCCGGGCGCAGCGGCGGCTGTACCTCTCGCGCGCCGTCGTCCGGTCCGCGTGGGGGTCCCCGCAGTACTGGCCGGCCTCCCGCTTCCTCGACGAGATCCCGGCCGAGCTGGTGGAGTGGGAGCGGGACGCCGCCGCGACGGCGACGACCAGCCCGGCGGGGGCGGCCCTGGCCAGCCGGCCGGGCACCCGGTCACCGGGCAACCGGCCGGTGCCGGCCCTGGTGCCCGGCGACCGGGTCAGTCACGACTCCTTCGGCCTCGGCACCGTGGTGGCCCTCGAGGGCGTGGGCGAACGGGCCGTCGCGAGCGTCGACTTCGGCACGTCGGGGGTCAAGCGGCTGCTGCTGCGCTACGCCCCGGTCGAGAAGCTCTGACCGACCCCGGTGCCGGCCCGGGCACGTCGGGAGTCAGGGCCGGGCGCCGTGCGCCCGCAGCCACTGCAGCGGGTCGGTGAACCGGTCCGGGCCGAGCAGCACCTCGAGGTGCAGGTGCGCACCCGTGGTGTTCCCGGAGGTCCCGACCCGTCCGATCCGCTCACCCGCCGCGACCCGCTCGCCGGCGCGGACGCCGGAGGAGCCCAGGTGGCTGTAGGTCGTGATGGCGCCGTCGGCGTGCCGGATCTCGACCCGCAGCCCGTAGCTGCCCCGGTATCCGCTGGACCGGACCACTCCCGCCGCGACCGCACGCACGGGTGTCCCCCACCGGGCCGCGAAGTCCTGGCCGGTGTGCCGGTTGCCGTGCCAGCGCCCGCCGGACTCGGCGAACCGGGCGGTGAGCCGGTAGCCGCCGGCGAGCGGGAGCACGACGCGCGGCGCTGCGGGCCGGGCGGCTGCGGTGGCCGGCGGTGGCGGGGCGACCCGGGCCGGGGTCGCGCGGCTCGCCCGTGAGGTGAGCTCGGCCCGCTCCAGGTCAGCGGCCCGGCGCCACCCGGCGGCCACGAACGGGTCGATGCCGGCCGTCGCCACCAGGGCGACCGGCCGGTCGACGGCCCGCGCGGCCGGCGGTGCCGTGGTCGACGGGGCGGTTGTCGCCGCGAGGGCGAGCAGGCCCATGACCGCGCTGACCACGGGGACGGCGGCGAGGGGCACAAGGGGCACGAGGCGCAAGGATGCCGGACCGGACGCCCGGTCCGCCACTCAGCGTGACGCCCTGCGAAGTTGTTGATGACTCTGAGTGACTGCCCGGGGACGGCTGGTGCGCGCCGTGGACTCGCTGGTGATGGAGGTCACCCCGGCGGTGAGCGTCGTCCCGTCGTGGTCGAGGTGGGCGAGGGTCGCGCAGATCTCGTGCACGACCCGGCCGTCGATGGGCAGCGACATGTGCCCGACGCCGCGGACGAAGACGTTGCGGGCCATCAGGTCCGGGTGCTCGAGGCGGGCCGACCGCTTCGGGATGATCATCTGGTCGAAGTCGGACCAGAACGACACGAACCGCGTCCGGCAGCCCGGCGCGGGCTCGGCGAGCTCGGCCAGGACGTCGCTGTGCGGACGCATCTGCCGGGCCACCGGGTGGGGGACCAGCCGGGCCGGGAAGGTGCCCGCGTGCGGGGTGCCGAGCGTGACGACCGTGTGCACCCGCTGGTCGCCACCGAGCCGCTGCACGTAGTAGCGCGCCACCAGGCCGCCCATGGAGTGCCCGATGACGTGGACCCGCTCGTAGCCGGTGTCCGCGCAGATGGCCTCGACGACCTCCGACAGCCGCAGCGCCACGGTGCGGACGTCCTCGCTGAGCTGGCTGTAGTTGACCGAGGTGACCCGTCCGAAGCCCTTGCGGCGCAGTCCGCGGCGCAGCACGGTGAAGATCGACCGGTTGTCGGTGACCCCGTGCACCAGCAGGATCGGCGTCCCGGCCGCCTCGACGTCCCCGATCACCAGGCCCCGCTGCACGGGTGGCAGCCCGTGCAGCGAGAACCGCTCCGCCTCCTCGCGGGCCTTCTCCTCGGCGATGCCCAGCGGGTACATCACCAGGTGGGTGGTCACCCAGGCCAGCTCGACGGCGCCGGCGCGCAGCCCGGTGGGGGAGAGCATGCGGCGCAGCCCGGTGCGGGTGGTCCGGCGGACCTGGAGGAAACGATCCTGACGCTGCCCCATCGCACCTCGCCTCGCACTCGACGCCCGGGCCGGCTGGCGCCCACGGCTGGCTGCGGGCCCCTCCGGCACGGTCGCACACCCTAGCGACGCCGGCTGCGCCGGGGTCCCGCACGCGCCGGGCGTGGCGGATTCGTTAGGCTCGGAGCCCGGGCCGGGAGTCCCGGCCCGCCCGGTTCGAACCGCAGGGCCGCAGCACCGGAGGTGCGCCGTGACCGAGTCCGCCCCGGCTTCCGCTCCCATCCGCGTGGTCGTCGCCAAGCCCGGCCTCGACGGTCACGACCGCGGCGCCAAGGTCGTGGCCCGAGCGCTGCGCGACGCCGGCGTCGAGGTGGTCTACACCGGGCTGCACCAGACCCCGGAGCAGATCGTCGAGACCGCCATCCAGGAGGACGCGGACGCCGTGGGGCTGTCGGTCCTCTCCGGCGCGCACATGACCCTGTTCGCCAAGGTCCTCGAGCTGCTGCAGGCGCGCGGCGCGGCGGACATCGTCGTGTTCGGGGGCGGGATCATCCCCGAGGACGACCTGCCCGAGCTGACCGCGATGGGGGTGGCGAAGGTCTTCACCCCCGGCACCCCGACGCACGACATCGTCGACTGGGTGCGGGCCCACGTGGGGGAGCACGCCACCGCGTAGGCGCTGCGCCGGACCCGCGTGGGGGAGCCGGCGCGCCGGCGTCTACGCTGCGCTCGAAGCGATCGTCTCCGACGGACGGAGCGCAGGGTGGACCTCTACGAGTACCAGGCCAAGCACCTGTTCGACATGCACGGCGTCCCCTTGGTCCCCGGGGAGGTCTGCACCACCCCAGACGCCGCCAAGGTCGCGGCGAACAAGATCGGGACCACCGTCGTCGTCAAGGCCCAGGTCAAGACCGGCGGCCGCGGCAAGGCCGGCGGGGTGAAGCTGGCGGTGGACCCCGACGAGGCCTACAAGAAGGCCTCGGCGATCCTCGGGATGGACATCAAGGGCCACACCGTGCGCAAGGTCCTGGTGACCGAGGCCTGCGACATCGCCGAGGAGTACTACGTCTCGTTCCTGCTCGACCGGGCGGAGCGGTCGTTCCTCGCCATGGCCAGCGTCGAGGGCGGCATGGACATCGAGGAGGTGGCGGCGACCAAGCCCGAGGCCCTCGCCAAGGTCCGCGTCGACGCCCTCGAGGGGGTGACCGAGGCCAAGGCGGTGGAGATCTTCGAAGCCGCTCGGTTCCCTGCGGACCTCAAGGACCAGGTCGTCGCCGTGCTGCAGCAGCTGTGGCGGGTGATGGTGGAGGAGGACGCGACGCTGGTCGAGGTCAACCCCCTGGTGAAGACGCCCGACGGTCGGGTCATCGCCCTGGACGGCAAGGTCACCCTGGACGACAACGCCCACTACCGGCACGCCTCGCACGCCGACCTCGTGGACCAGAGCACCACGGACCCGCTGGAGCTGCGGGCCCAGGAGTTCGACCTCAACTACGTCAAGCTGTCCGGGGAGGTCGGCGTCATCGGCAACGGCGCCGGGCTGGTGATGTCCACCCTCGACGTCGTGGCCTACGCCGGGGAGGAGTTCGGCGGCGTCCGGCCGGCCAACTTCCTCGACATCGGCGGGGGCGCGAGCGCCCAGGTGATGGCCAACGGCCTGGACATCGTGCTCAACGACCCCGAGGTCAAGGCCGTGCTGGTCAACGTGTTCGGTGGCATCACGGCCTGCGACGCGGTCGCTGACGGCATCGTCCAGGCCATGGAGATGCTCGCGGCCCGGGGTGAGCACGTGACCAAGCCCATCGTCTGTCGCATCGACGGCAACAACGCCGCCGAGGGCCGACGCATCCTCGACGAGGCCGAGCACGACGTCATCGAGCTGGTGGAGACCATGGACGACGCGGCCCGCCGGATCGCCGAGCTCGCCGCTGCGGCGAAGTAAGGGGACGACACACCATGGCGATCTTCCTCGACGAGAACAGCCGGATCCTCGTGCAGGGGATGACCGGGTCCGAGGGCACCAAGCACACCCGGCGGATGGTGGCGAGCGGCAGTCGCATCGTCGCGGGGGTGACCCCCGGCAAGGGCGGCCAGGAGCTCGACGGCATCCCCGTGTTCGGCGACGTCGCCGCAGCCGTCGCGGCCACCGGGGCGAACGTCTCGGTGGTGTTCGTGCCGCCGAAGTTCGCCCGGTCCGCGGTCCAGGAGACCATCGACAGCGCGGTGCCGTTGTGCGTCGTCATCACCGAGGGCATCCCGGTGCACGACACCGCGGCGTTCTTCCAGTACGCCCTCAACGCCGGAACGACGCGCATCGTCGGCCCGAACTGCCCCGGTGTCATCAGCCCCGGCAAGTCCAACGCCGGCATCACCCCGGGCGACATCACCGGCCCCGGACGCATCGGCCTGGTCAGCAAGAGCGGCACGCTGACCTACCAGATGATGTACGAGCTGCGCGACATCGGCTTCTCCACCTGCGTCGGGATCGGTGGCGACCCGATCATCGGGACCACTCACATCGACGCCCTGGCCGCCTTCCAGGAGGACCCGGAGACCGACGCCGTGGTGATGATCGGCGAGATCGGGGGGGACGCCGAGGAGCGGGCCGCCGCGTTCATCGCCGAGCAGGTGACCAAGCCGGTGGTCGGCTACGTCGCCGGGTTCACCGCCCCCGAGGGCAAGACCATGGGTCACGCCGGAGCGATCGTGTCGGGCTCGTCCGGGACCGCGGCGGCGAAGAAGGAAGCCCTCGAGGCGGTCGGCGTGCGCGTCGGCAAGACGCCCAGCGAGACCGCCCGGCTGATGCGCGAGATCATCACGGGTCGCTGACCGCCCCTCCCCGCAGCGGGTGGGGGTGACCCGCGTGGCGAAGCGGGCCGCGGGGTGTCCGGTTTGCGACGATCGTCGATGTGACCGTCACGCTCGAACGGCCCCGTTCGGCGGGGCCCGCGTCGCCTCCGCCACGCTCCCCGCTGGCATCCGGCGCGGCGGCCGCCCTGTGGGCGGTGGTGCTCGGTCTCGCGGTGGTCGCCGTGCCGGTCCTCGTGGTGTGGGTGGCCGCGCCGCACGACGGCACCGGACCCGGTGACGCGCTGCGCGCCGGGGTCCTGGGCTGGCTGCTCGCCCACCACGCCGACCTGCAGACCCCGACGGGCACCCTCTCCCTGGTCCCGCTGGGACTGCTCGTCGTGCCCGCCGTCGTCTGCTGGCGGGCGGCCCGCTGGGCCGGCCGCGTCGCCGGGGAGCGGTCGCTCGCCGCCACGCTCGGCGTCGTCGCCGCGTTCGTGGCCACCTACGCGACCACTGTGGCGCTCGTGGCTAGCCTGGCGAGCTCCGGCGGGATCGCGGTGCACGGGGGGTCGACGCTGGCCGGGGCGTGCGCCATCGCGCTCGGCGCCGGCGGCCTCGGGGCCATGCAGGGCGCCGACCTGCTCGGCCCCCAGGTGGCCCGGCTGCCGCACCGGGTCCGGCTGACGGCCCGTGGGGCGGCCGCGGGGTTCGCGGTGCTGGTCGGCGGGGGAGCGCTGCTGCTCGCGGTCAGCCTGGCGCTGCACGCCGGGCAGGTCACCGACCTCACCCGTGCCCTGCGGCCGGACCCGGTCGGCGGCGTCGCGCTCCTCGTCCTCGGTCTGCTCGCGCTTCCCGGCGCCCTGGCCTGGGCGGCCTCCTTCGCGGTGGGGCCCGGGTTCGCCGTCGGCGTGGGCACCTCGGTCGCGCCGTCGGGCGTCGAGCTGGGCGATGTCCCGGCGTTCCCCCTGTTCGGTGCGCTGCCCGGCAGCGGTGCACCGTCGGCCCTGGCCGTGGCGGCGCTCGCCGTCCCCCTCGTCGCCGGCGCGGTCGTGGGCGCCCTCGGCGCCCGGCACTCCCCCGAGCGCGACGGGCCGACGGCGGGGCTGGCCCTGGTGGCCGGGCTGCTCGCCGGTGCGCTGCTCGGCGTCCTCGCCGCCGTCTCCGCCGGGTCGCTCGGCGGGGCACGGCTCGCCGTGCTCGGTCCGGCGGGCGGCCAGGTCGGGCTCGCGGCCGGGCTCGAGGTGGGTGTCGTCGCCGCCGCGGTGGCCTTCGAGGGACGCCGCCACGCCGCGCTGCTCGCCCGGGCCAGGGGGTCCGCCGCGGCGCGGGTGCGTCCGGTGGCGCAGACGCTGGACCCGCGCCGGCTGCGGCGCGGCCGTTAGCCGATCCCGGTGGGCGTCGCCGCCGTCAGGACTCGATGGCCTTCTTCAGGTTGCCCAGCACGAGATCCAGGTCACGGTCACCGTCCCAGGACACCCGGTCGATCACCTCGCCCAGGAACGGCACCTTGCTGGACCACCCGAAACCTATGGACAGCGTCGTGCCGGTCTCGTCGGGCTCGAACGTGTAGTCCCACACCCCGCCGAGGTTCGCGTGGTCCACGATGCGCCCGTTGGGCACGTACTCCTCCCGCGTCAGCACCCACTCCCCGTAGAACAGCAGGAAGATCCGGCCCATGATCTTCCAGGTCGACCCGACCCCCTCCGGGGTGAGGCTCTCCTCGGCCAGCGCCATGTGGCTGCGGTCCTTCTCGGGGAACGCCGCGAAGAAGTGGTGCGGGTCCTTGACGTAGTCGAAGACCTTCTCCACCGGTGCGTCGATGTGCACGCTGCGCTTGTGCAACAACTCGGTGGTCATCTCGCCGGGCCCCCTTCGGCCTGAACCCACCCGGCCGCCCGCTGCGGCCTGACGCTCCTGGGGCATCCGGGTCCCAGGCTCCCTCAACGCCAGTCTCCTGCCGCGGTCGGCTCTCGCCACCAGTGCCCTAGGTCCCCTGCACTCAGCCCCCCAGCCGTTCCCCCAGGGAGTCGAGGAGCGCGTCCTCGCACGCGGTGCGCGCCAGCTCGGTGTTGGCCCCGGCCATGCAGTCCTGGTAGGCCGACACCTCCGGCCACAGCCAGACGAGCACGGCGGTGACGAGGGCGGCCAGGAGCATGGCGACGGCACCGAACGTGATCCCGGCGGCCACCATGCCGGGCGCCGGGCGGCCGGCGCGGCGCGCGGCCCGGAGCGTGCGCCGCCCGGCGAGCACCGCGCCCAGGCCGACGGCGAACCCGACCGGGAACACGACGACGGCCAGGACCATCGCGGCCAGCCCGGCAGCCAGCACCACCCGGCCGGCGCGGACGAGGTCGGGACCCGACCCCGCAGGTGGCACCGGGGGCGGTAGCGGGATGGGTTCGGACACGGCGGTATCGTGCCGCACCGTGGCGGTCGCGTCGGCACAGCCCCTCGCGGAGCCGCTCCGCGTCGTGGTCCTGGTCTCGGGCACGGGCAGCACCCTGCAGGCCCTGCTGGACGCCACCAGCGACCCCGCGTTCCCGGCCCGCGTGGTCGCGGTCGGCGCCGACCGGGACGGCATTGCGGCCCTGGACCGGGCGCGTGCGGCGGGGGTCCCGACCTTCGTGTGTCCGGTGTCCGACCACCCGTCGCGTGCGGACTGGGACGCCGCCTTCACCGCGGCGGTCGCCGTCCACGACCCGGGCCTGGTCGTGTCGGCCGGCTTCATGCGCCTGGTCGGGCCCGCCTTCCTGGGCCGGTTCGGCGGGCGGTTCGTCAACACCCACCCGGCGCTGCTGCCCGCGTTCCCCGGCATGCACGGGGTCAGAGACGCCCTGGCGTACGGGGTCAGGGTCACCGGGTGCACGCTGTTCGTCGTGGACGACGGTGTCGACACCGGCCCGATCATCGACCAGGTGGCAGTGCCTGTCCTGGAAGGCGACGACGAGGCCGCCCTGCACGAGCGGATCAAGGTCGAGGAGCGGGCCATGCTGGTCCGCGCCGTCGCGGAGCTGGCCCGCAGCGGCCTGCGCATCGAGGGAAGGAAGGTCGTGCGGCCATGACCCAGCGTCCGGTCCGTCGAGCCCTGGTGAGCGTCTACGACAAGACCGGGCTGGCCGAGCTGGCCCGGGGGCTGCACGCCGCCGGGGTGGAGGTCGTCTCGACCGGCTCGACGGCGGCGGCGATCGCCGGGGCGGGGGTGCCGGTCGTCCAGGTGGCCGAGCTCACCGGGTTCCCCGAGTGCCTCGACGGCCGGGTGAAGACCCTGCACCCGCGGGTGCACGCCGGGATCCTCGCCGACCAACGCAAGCCGGAGCACGTCGCCGAGCTCTCGGAACTGGGCATCGCGCCGTTCGACCTCGTCGTGGTCAACCTCTACCCGTTCAGCGAGACCGTCCTGTCCGGGGCCGGGCCGGAGGAGTGCGTCGAGCAGATCGACATCGGCGGCCCGACGATGGTGCGCGCGGCCGCGAAGAACCACGCCAGCGTGGCCGTCGTGGTGGCGGCAGGCCGCTACCCCGAGCTCCTGGCGGCGGTGGTCGGCGGCGGGACGACGCTCGAGCAGCGGCAGCGGTGGGCCGCGGAGGCGTTCGCCCACACCGCGTCCTACGACGTCGCCGTGGCGTCGTGGCTGGGCAGCGAGATCGCCCCGGACGCCGACGGGCACGGGTTCCCCCGGTGGGTCGGCGCCGCCTGGGACCGCGTCGGCGTGCTGCGCTACGGGGAGAACCCGCACCAGCGGGCCGCCCTGTTCGCCGCCCGGCACGGCGCCCCCGGGCTGGCCCAGGCCGAGCAGCTGCACGGCAAGGAGATGTCGTACAACAACTACGTCGACGCCGATGCGGCGCGGCGTGCCTGCTACGACTTCACCTCGCCAGCGGTCGCGATCATCAAGCACGCCAACCCGTGCGGGATCGCCGTCGGCGCCGACGTCGCCGAGGCCTACCGCAAGGCCTTCGACTGCGACCCGGTCTCGGCGTTCGGCGGTGTCGTGGCGTGCAACCGGCCGGTGACCGCTGCCCTCGCCGAGGCGCTGGCCGAGGTGTTCGTCGAGGTCGTCGTCGCGCCCGGGTTCGCCGATGACGCCCTGGCGATCCTCACGGCGAAGCGGAACCTCCGGCTGCTGCGCTGCGACGGGGTGCACCCCGGGGGTGGTGTCGAGTGGCGGCCGCTGAGCGGTGGGCTGCTCCTGCAGAGCCGCG
Organism: Actinomycetes bacterium; assembly: GCA_025455945.1. Taxonomy (GTDB): domain Bacteria; phylum Actinomycetota; class Actinomycetes; order Prado026; family Prado026; genus Prado026. The sequence continues at coordinate 12,650 of JALOLN010000001.1, read as the reverse complement.
ACACCGTCGAGGAGGACGGCGACGACCCGACGGGCTGGACGCTGGCGGTCGGGGCGCCCGCCGACGAGGCGACGCTGCGGGACCTCGAGTTCGCCTGGCGGGCCTGCCGGTCGGTGAAGTCCAACGCGATCGTGCTGGCCGCGGACGGCGCGACCGTCGGGGTGGGCATGGGGCAGGTCAACCGGGTGGACTCGGCCCGGCTGGCGGTCGAGCGGGCCGGGGACGCCAGGGCCCGCGCCGCCGTGGGTGCCTCCGACGCGTTCTTCCCCTTCCCCGACGGGCTGGAGGTGCTGGCCCGGGCCGGGGTGCGGGCCGTCGTCCAGCCCGGCGGGTCGGTGCGCGACGAGGAGGTCGCCTACGCCGCCGAGGCGGCGGGGATGACCATGTACCTCACCGGCGTCCGCCACTTCTTCCACTGACCGGGCGGTGCCTTCCGGCCAGCGCCATCCGGGGCTGCACCTCGGCCTCGCCTACGGGGTCGGGGTGCTGGTCGCGGCGCAGTCCCGGATCACCGGGGAGCTGAGCCAGCTGCTCGGCGGCAGCACCGCGGCCGGGCTGCTGGCCGCAGCCGTGTCGTTCGGGACCGGGCTGGTCGTCCTGCTCCTCGTCGTCCTGCCCGCCGGCGCCGCCCGCTCGGCCGCCCGCCGGCTGCCCGCGGCGGTCCGGGACGGGCGGCTGGCCTGGTGGATGCTCCTGGGCGGCCTCGGCGGCGCGTCCCTGGTGGCGTGCCAGGGTCTCGCGGTCCCGACCCTGGGGGTGGCCCTCTTCACGGTGGCGGTCGTGGCCGGGCAGACCGCCAGCTCGCTGGCCGTGGACGCGGTGGGGCTGGGGCCGGGCGGGGTGCGCACGGTCACGCCGACCCGGGTGCTCGCGGCGGCCACGGCCACCGCGGCGGTCGGCCTGGCGGTGAGCGGCCGCGTCTCGGCGGGCACGCTCTCGGTCGGTCTGGTGGCGCTGGTCGCGGTGGCGGGCGGGCTGACGGCGGCCCAGCAGGCGGTCAACGGCCGGGTCGCCGTCGCGACCGGCGAGCCGCTGGTGGCCGCCCTGGTCAACTTCACCGTGGGGACGACGGCACTGGTGGTCGCGTTCGCCGTGTCGGCCGGGGGGTCCCGCCCGAACCCCGGCGACCTGCCCCCGCCGTGGGACCGCCCGCTGCTGTGGCTGGCCGGTCCGATCGGCGTGCTGTTCATCGTCACGGCGGCGGTGGTGGTCCGAACCCTCGGCGTCCTGCTGTTCGGGCTGCTGGCGGTGGCCGGCACGCTGACCGGGTCGCTGGTGCTCGACGTGGTGCTGCCCACCCCCGGGACCGAGGTGACCTGGCGGGTGGTCGCGGGGGTGCTGCTCACCGGGGTGGCGGTCGCCGTGGCGGCTGTCCTGCCCGTGAGAGGATCCGGGCCGTGAGCGCAGTCACCCTGGACGGCAAGGCCACGGCCGCGTCGGTCAAGGCCGAGCTCGCGGAGCGGGTGGCCGCCCTGCGTGCGGCCGGCACCGTGCCCGGCCTCGGGACCGTGCTCGTCGGCGACGACCCCGGCAGCCGGGCCTACGTCGCCGGGAAGCACCGTGACTGCGCCGAGGTCGGCATCGCGAGCATCCGGCACGACCTGCCCGCCGACGCGACACAGGCAGACGTCGAGGCGGTGGTCGCCGAGCTCAACGCCGACCCCGCGTGCACGGGGTACATCGTGCAGCTGCCGCTGCCCGCCGGGCTGGACGCCGCGCAGGTCCTGGAGCTCATGGACCCGGCGAAGGACGCCGACGGCCTCCACCCGGTGAACCTCGGCCGGCTGGTGCTGGGGGCGCCGGCGCCGCTGCCGTGCACCCCGCGCGGGATCGTCGAGCTCCTGCGCCGCCACGACGTCCCGATCGCCGGGGCGGAGGTCTGCATCGTGGGTCGCGGGGTCACGGTCGGCCGCCCGTTGGCCCTGCTGCTCACCCGCAAGTCCGAGAACGCGACCGTGACCCAGTGCCACACCGGGACGCGGAGGCTGGCCAAGCACCTGCGGGAGGCGGACATCGTGGTGGCGGCCGCCGGTGTCCCGGGCCTGGTGACCCCTGACGTGGTCAAGCGGGGGGCGGCGGTCCTCGACGTGGGCATCACCCGGACCGCTGCGGGGCTGGTCGGCGACGTGCACCCCGCCGTCGCGGACGTGGCGGCGTTCCTGGCGCCGATGCCCGGGGGCGTCGGCCCGATGACCCGGGCCATGCTCCTCAGCAACGTCGTGGAGGCCGCCGAGAGGGCCGTCGGCGCGGCATGACCCTGGGGGTGCTCTCCCGGCAGTGGGCGGTCCTCGTCGTGCTGGCCGGCGTGGCAGCGGGACTGCTGCTCGTCGTCCTGCTCGAGGGCTTCCGGGTCGGCAGCCTGCTCACCGGGGCCAGCGTCGTGCTCGCCGCCTGGCTGCGGGCGCTGCTGCCGGCCGAGCGGCTCGGCGTCCTCGTCGTGCGCAGCCGCCGTTTCGACGTCGGCTCGCTGGCGCTGCTGGGGCTGGGCATCACCGTGCTGGCTTTCGTGGTCCCCCCGCCCTCGTGAGCACCCTCTGCGTTCCGCTAGCCTCGGACCGGCAGATCTCTTGATGCCGAGATACCGCGGGACACGGGCGAGGAGAGCAGATCCATGGCGCAGCGCAGCGGCAAGGTGACCGTCGTCGGGGCCGGCTTCTACGGCTCCACCACGGCCCAGCGACTGGCGGAGTACGACGTCTTCGAGACCGTCGTCCTCACCGACATCGTCGAGGGCAAGCCGGAGGGGCTGGCTCTCGACCTCAACCAGTCACGGCCCATCGAGGGGTTCGAGACGACGGTGGTCGGCCAGACGACGGGTCTGGACGGGTCGGGGTACGAGGCCACCGCGGGCTCGGACATCGTCGTGGTCACCGCCGGACTACCGCGCAAGCCCGGGATGAGCCGCATGGACCTCATCGAGACGAACGCGAAGATCGTCCGCAGCGTGGCCGAGAACATCGCGGCGCACTCGCCGCAGGCGGTCGTCGTCGTCGTGTCCAACCCGCTGGACGAGATGACGGCGCTCACCCAGCTGGCCACCGGGTTCCCGCACCACCGTGTCATCGGGCAGGCGGGGATGCTCGACACGGCCCGCTTCACCTACTTCGTCGCGGCGACCCTCGGGGTCCCGGTCGGGTCGGTCCGCACCCTGACCCTCGGCTCGCACGGCGACACCATGGTCCCGGTGCCCTCCCGCTGCACGGTCGACGGCCGTCCGCTCGCCGAGCTGCTGCCCGCCGAGCAGATCGACGAGCTGGTCACCCGGACCCGCAACGGCGGCGCCGAGGTCGTGGCCCTGCTCAAGACCGGGTCGGCCTACTACGCGCCGTCCGCCGCGGCCGCCCGGATGGCCAAGGCGGTCCACGACGACGCCGGCGAGGTCATGCCGGTCTGCGCCTGGGTGGACGGCGAGTACGGGATCTCCGGGGTGTACCTGGGCGTGGAGGCGGAGATCGGCAAGGAGGGGGTCCGCCGCGTTGTCGAGGCGCCGTTGACCGACAGCGAGAAGGCCGGACTGCTGGAGGCCGCCGAGGCGGTGCGCGCCAAGCAGGCCGACGTCCAGGACCTGTAGCCCACGAACGGAGAGGCTTCCGCGCATGCAGAAGATCAAGGTGGCCGGGTCGGTCGTCGAGCTCGACGGCGACGAGATGACGAGGATCATCTGGCAGTTCATCAAGGACCAGCTGATCCTGCCGTACGCGGATGTCCGGCTGGAGTACTACGACCTGGGGATCGAGCACCGCGACGCCACCGACGACCAGGTGACCGTGGACGCCGCCGAGGCCATCAAGCGTCACGGGGTCGGGGTCAAGTGCGCCACGATCACCCCGGACGAGGCCCGGGTCCAAGAGTTCGGCCTGAAGAAGATGTGGCGGTCCCCGAACGGGACGATCCGCAACATCCTCGGCGGCGTGATCTTCCGCGAGCCCATCATCATCAGCAACATCCCCAGGCTGGTCCCTGGGTGGACCAAGCCGATCGTCATCGGCCGTCACGCGCACGGGGACCAGTACAAGGCGACCGACTTCGTCGTGCCGGGGCCGGGCACCGTGACGATCACCTACACCCCGGACGACGGCAGCGCGCCGATGGAGCTGCAGGTCGCGCAGTTCCCCGGTGGCGGCGTTGCGATGGGGATGTACAACTTCGACGACTCGATCCGGGACTTCGCCCGGGCGTCGATGCGCTACGGCCTCGACCGCGGCTACCCGGTGTACCTGTCGACGAAGAACACGATCCTCAAGGCCTACGACGGCCGGTTCAAGGACCTGTTCGCCGAGGTCTTCGAGGCCGAGTTCAAGGACGAGTTCGCCGCCGCCGGCATCACCTACGAGCACCGGCTCATCGACGACATGGTGGCCGCCGCGCTGAAGTGGGAGGGCGGCTACGTCTGGGCGTGCAAGAACTACGACGGCGACGTGCAGTCCGACACCGTCGCGCAGGGCTTCGGGTCGCTCGGGCTCATGACGTCGGTGCTCATGACGCCCGACGGGCGCACCGTCGAGGCCGAGGCCGCCCACGGGACGGTGACCCGGCACTACCGGCAGCACCAGCAGGGCAAGCCGACGTCCACGAACCCGATCGCCTCGATCTTCGCCTGGACCCGGGGGCTGGAGCACCGCGGCAAGCTCGACGGCAACCCCGAGCTCGTGCGCTTCGCGGAGGTACTGGAGCGGGTCTGCGTCCAGACCGTCGAGGCCGGCCAGATGACGAAGGACCTCGCCCTGCTCGTCGGGGCGGACCAGCCGTTCCTCACGACCCAGGAGTTCCTGGCGGCGATCGACGCCAACCTGCAGGCGGCGATGGCGTCCTCACCCTGACACGTCGAGGGGGTGGGCGCCGGCGGTCGGCAGGACGGTGAACGGGCGCGGGCGGTCCCAGCCGTGTGCGGCGAAGGCGTCCGCCACGGCTGCGGCGAGGGAGGGGACGGCGGCTGCGGCGACCAGGACGACGACGCAGCCGCCGAAGCCGCCCCCGGTCACCCGGGCGCCGAGAGCCCCAGCCGCCAGCGCGGCGGCCACGGCGACGTCGAGGCGGGGGACACTGACCTCGTAGTCGTCCCGCAGGGACTCGTGCGAGGCCGTGAGCAGGGGTCCGACCGCGCGGAGGTCCCCCCGGCGCAGCAGGTCCACGGTGCGCAGCACCCGGTCGTTCTCGGTGACGACGTGCCGCACCCGGCGCCGCGCCACGGGATCGGCCAGCGCCGCGAGGGCCGCGTCCAGACCCCCTGCCGGGACGTCCCGCAGGGCGGGCACCCCGAGCGTGCGCGCCGCCGCCGCGCAGGTCCGCCGCCGGTCGGCGTAGGCGCCATCCACCAGGGCGTGCGGCGCCCGGGTGTCGACGACGAGCAGGGCCAGGTGGTGGCCGGGGAGGTCGAGCGGTACCTGCTCGGCCGCCAGCGTCCGGGTGTCGAGGAACAGCGCGTGTCCGGCGGTGGCGAGGAGCGCCGCGCTCTGGTCCATGATCCCGGTCGGCGCCCCGACGAAGGCGTTCTCCGAGCGCTGGGCCAGCCGGGCCAGCTCCGGCCGTGGCAGCGCCAGGCCGCCCCGGTCGGCCAGCGCGGCCGCCACCGCGCAGCCGAGGGCGGCGGACGACGACAGCCCGGCCCCCAGCGGAACGTCGCCGTCGACCAGGACGTCGGCGCCGCCGACCGGGTGGCCCTCGGCGCGCAGCGCCCACACCACCCCGACGATGTAGGCGGCCCACCCCGAGACGGCGCCGGGCGCCAGGGCTTCGACCGCCACCTCGACCGGTGCGCCGGGCACCTGCGCCGAGGCCACCCGCAGCACGCCGTCCGGTCGGGCGGCCACCGCCGCGGCAACTCCGTACGGGATCGCCAGCGGCAGGACGAACCCGTCGTTGTAGTCGGTGTGCTCACCAATGAGGTTGACCCGGCCGGGCGCCCACCAGGCGACCTGCGGCGCCCGCCCGAACCGGCCGACGAACCGGGCGGCGAGGCCCGCGGCCGCCGCGGCGGTCACGGGCCGGCCGCGCGGAGCAGCTCGGCCGCCCGCTCGGGCAGCACGTCGTTGACGAAGACGCCCATGGCCGACTCCGACCCGGCGAGGTACTTGAGCTTGTCGCGGTCCCGCCGGGTGGAGAACACCCGCAGGTGCAGCCGGGCCAGGTCGCGGTCGCTGCGGACCGGCGCCTGGTACCACCCGGCCACGTACGGCATGGGGACGCCGAACAGCCGGTCGAGGCGCTGCAGCACGTCGAGGTAGACCGGCCCGAAGCCGGCCCGCTGGTCCTCGTCGAGCGCCGGCAGGTCGGGCACCGCCCGGTGCGGGTACAGGTGCACTTCGAACGGCCAGCGGGCGGCCGCCGGCACGAACGCGGTCCACTCGGCCGCGCGCGCGACCACCCGGGGGCCGGCCCGCTCGGCGGCCAGCACCTCGTCGAACAGGTTGCCCCCGGTGGTCACCAGGTGGGCCCGCGCCACCTCGAGCATCCGCCGGGTCACCGGCGTGACGAAGGGGTAGGCGTACACCTGCCCGTGGGGGTGGCTCAGCGTGACCCCGATCTCCCGGCCCCGGTTCTCGAACGGGAAGACCTGCGCGACGTCCGGCAGCGCGGCCAGCGCCGCGGTCCGGTCCGCCCAGGCCTCGAGCACGGTTCGCACCCGCTCCGGCGGGAGGGCCGCGAACGAGGCGGCGTGGTCGGCGGTGAAGCAGACCACCTCGCACCGGCCCGCCCCGTGCGCGAAGGAGGGGAACCGGTTCTCGAACACCACGACGTCGTAGTCGGCCGCGGGGACCTCGGTGGGTCGACCGGGGGCCGAGGGGCACAGCGGGCACTCGTCGCTGGGCGGCAGGTGCGTGCGGTCCTGCCGGTGCGAGGCGACCGCCACCCACTCGTCGAGGAGGACGTCGTGCCTGGTCTGCGTCGACGTGCTCGGGTCGGGGAGGTGCCGCGGGTCGACCCGGCTGCGGACGACGTCGTCCGACTCGTTGAAGTAGATGAGCTCGCGGCCGTCGGCGAGCCGCATGCTGGTCCGCTTCATCGGGGACAGCCTGGCACGCCTAGGGTGAGTACCGGCACCGAAGGAGGTGGCTGGCGTGACGGCTGGACGGCTCGACCCGGCCGAGCGGGCCCGGGCACTGGACCGGATGCGGTCGGGGGTCCTCGACGTCCTCGTGGTCGGCGGGGGCGTCGTCGGGGCAGGGGCCGCGCTGGACGCCGCCACCCGCGGGCTGACGACCGGCCTGCTGGAGCGGCGGGACTGGGCGTCGGGCACCTCCAGCCGCAGCAGCCGGCTGGCGCACGGCGGGCTGCGCTACCTCGAGCAGCTGGAGTTCGGGCTGGTCCACGAGGCGCTCACCGAGCGCGGGCTGCTGCTCGACCGGCTGGCCCCCCACCTGGTGCGGCCGGTGCCGTTCCTCCTGCCGCTGACCCGGCGCGGCTGGGAGCGGCCCTACGTCGGCGCCGGTGTCGCCCTCTACGACGCCCTGTCGCGGGTGTCCCGCAAGGGGGGCGCACTGCCGGGGCACCGGCACCTGTCCAAGCGCGCCACGGAGCAGCTCGCACCGGGGCTGGACCCGGACGCCTACACCGGCGCGATCGCCTTCTTCGACGCCCAGATCGACGATGCCCGGCACACCATGGCGGTGGTGCGGACGGCGGCGACGCACGGGGCGCTCGCGGCCTCCCGGGTCGAGGTCGTGGGCTTCCTGCGGGACATCGACCGGGTCGTGGGGGTGCGGGCGGTCGACCGGGAGTCCGGGCAGCACCTGGAGATCCGGGCGCACGCCGTCGCCGGCGCCACGGGGGTGTGGACCGAGCAGACCCGGGGCCTGCTGGACGGCGCCACGGAGGCCGGCACGCCGGTCGTCCCGTCGAAGGGGGTGCACCTCGTCGTCCCCCGCGACGCCATCGACATGCACGCCGCGGTGATCACCCGGACGCCGAAGTCGGTGCTGTTCCTCCTGCCGTGGGGGCAGACCTGGCTGGTCGGGACCACGGACACCCCGTGGGAGGGTGACCGCGACGAGCCGGAGACCACCGCGGAGGACGTGGCGTACCTGCTGGAGCAGGCCAACCGGTGGCTCACCCGGCCGCTGACCCACGACGACGTCATCGGGGTGTTCGCCGGCCTGCGGCCGCTGGTCGCGGAGGGCGGTGCGGAGCCGGCCGAGACCGCCAAGATCTCCCGGGAGCACGTGGTCACCCGACCGGCGCCCGGCCTCGTCCAGATCGCCGGCGGCAAGTACACGACCTACCGGGTGATGGCCCGCGACCTCGTCGACGCCACGGCGGAGGACCTCCCGTTCGACATCCCGGCGTCGCGGACCGACAACGTCCTCATCGCCGGAGCCGACGGGTACCAGGAGGTGTGGCAGGGGCGGGAGTTCCTCGCAGCCGAGGCGGGGCTCACCGAGCCGGAGATCCGGCGGCTGCTGCGCCGGTACGGCGCCGACGTCCACGAGGTGCTCGAGCTGGTGGCCGGGGACCCCGACCTCGGGCGCCGCGTGCACCCACACGCCCCGGTGCTGAGGGCCGAGATCGTCTACTCGGCGAGCCACGAGGGCGCCCTCCTGCTGGAGGACGTGCTGATCCGGCGGACCCGGCTGGCCCTCATCACCCGGGACGCGGCCCGCTCGGTCGCCACCGAGGCCGCCCGGCTGCTCGCGCCGGTGCTCGGCTGGGACGACGACCGGGTGGCGGCCGAGGTGGCTGCCTACCTGGCGGTCGCTCCCGTCGTCCCGTAGGCGGCCGGACCGTAGGCTGTCGGCGTGTCCTCGGTGTGGGCGAACGTCGGCCTCGTCCTGGTCTTCGTCCTCGTGGGTGGGTTGTTCGCCGCCACCGAGATGGCCCTGGTCTCGCTGCGGGAGAGCCAGCTGCGCGGCATGGCGGCGAAGGGCCGACGGGGCCAGCGGGTGGCCCAGGTGGCGGCCAACCCCAACCGGTTCCTCGCCGCGGTGCAGGTCGGCGTGACCCTGGCCGGCTTCCTGTCGGCGGCCTTCGGCGCCGCGACGCTGGCCGACGACCTCAGCCCGGTGCTGCAGTCGTGGGGCCTGTCGCCCGGCTGGGCCGACCCGCTCGCGCTGGTCCTCATCACGATCCTCATCTCCTACCTGTCGCTCGTCCTCGGTGAACTGGCCCCGAAGCGGATCGCCCTGCAGCGGGCCGAGGGGTTCGCCCTCGCCGTCACCCCGGCGCTGGACCGGTTCGCCACCGCCATGGGCCCGGTCATCTGGCTGCTGTCGCGCTCGACGGACCTCGTCGTCCGGGTGCTCGGTGGCGACCCCCGGCGGGCCCGCGAGCAGATGACCGACGAGGAGCTGCGCACCCTGGTCATCGAGCACGAGGCGCTCGGCCCGGAGGAGCGGGAGCTGATCGAGGAGGTGTTCGAGGCGGGCGACCGGCAGCTGCGGGAGGTGATGATCCCGCGCACCGAGGTCGCCTTCCTGGACGCCGGGCTGCCGGTGGAGCGCGCCGTCGCCGTCGTGGCCGAGCTGCCGCACAGCCGCTACCCGGTGGTCCGGCGCAGCCAGGACGACGTCGTGGGTTTCGTCCACGTCCGGGACCTGTTCGATCCGGTGGTCTCCGGGCGCCCGGCACGGGTCGGCGAGCTGGCCCGCGAGGTCACGCTGCTGCCCGACACCATGCGCGTGCTGCCCGCGCTGACCGAGCTGCGCCGGCAGGGCCGGCACCTGGCGATCGTCGTCGACGAGTACGGCGGCACCGCCGGCATCGTCACCCTCGAGGACATCATCGAGGAGCTGGTGGGTGACATCCGCGACGAGTACGACCTCGAGGAGCACACCGCCCGCCGCCTGGGTGGTGGGGAGCTGGACCTCGACGGGCTGCTGAACCTCGACGACTTCGAGGACGAGGCGGGCTTCGCGCTGCCCGAGGGGCCCTACGAGACGGTGGCCGGGTTCGTGCTCGCCGCGCTGGGGCACATCCCCGAGGTCGGCGAGGCGGTCGACGTGGCCGGTCACCGGCTGGTCGTCACCGAGACCGACGGCCGTCGGGTGGCCCGGGTCCGGCTCACCGCCGGCGAGCAGCCGCAGCCGCGCTGAGCGACCCCCCCGCCGCGCCCTCCGACCCCTCGATCACCCGGTGCGCCACAATGGCCCCCATGGCTGGCCGTCCCCGCGTGTTCTCCGGCATGCAGCCGACATCGGACTCGCTGCACCTGGGCAACTACCTCGGGGCGCTGCGCCAGTGGGTGGCGCTGCAGGAGACCCACGACTGCGTGTACTGCATCGTCGACCTGCACGCGATCACCGTCGAGCACGACCCGGCGGTGCTGCGCCAGCGCACCAGGGTGACGGCGGCGCAGTACCTCGCCGCCGGCGTCGACGCCGACCGCAGTGTGCTCTTCGTGCAGTCCCACGTCCCGGAGCACGCCCGGCTGGCCTGGGTGCTGGGCTGCCTCACCGGGTTCGGCGAGGCCGGCCGGATGACGCAGTTCAAGGACAAGTCCCAGCGGCAGGCGGCCGACCGGGCGACCGTCGGGCTGTTCACCTATCCGATCCTCCAGGCCGCCGACATCCTGCTCTACCACGCCCACGAGGTCCCCGTCGGTGAGGATCAGCGCCAGCACATCGAGCTGACCCGGGACCTCGCCCAGCGCTTCAACTCCAGGTTCGGGCCGACGCTGACGGTGCCGGAGCCGCACATCGTCAAGGCCACCGCGAAGATCCTCGACCTGCAGCTGCCGGACAAGCAGATGAGCAAGAGCCTCGGCGGCTCCGGGTGCCTGTCGCTGCTGGACGACCCGGCGGTCAACGCCAAGAAGATCAGGAGCGCGGTCACCGACCCGCAGCGCGACGTCGTCTTCGACCCCGAGCGCAAGCCGGGGGTCAGCAACCTGCTGACGATCCTCTCGGCGCTCACTGGGCGCGCCGTGCCCGAGCTCGAGGACGACTTCGCCGGGCGCGGGTATGGCGACCTGAAGAAGGAGGTGGCGGCGGTCTTCGCGGACTTCGCCGGGCCATACCGCGCCCGTGTCCTCGGCTACCTCGCCGACCCGGCAGAGCTGGATCGGCTGCTCGCCCGGGGGGCGGCGCGGGCCCATGAGGTGGCCGGTCCCACCCTCGCCGCGGTGCACGACGCGGTGGGCTTCCTGCCCCCGGTCCCCGCGTGAGCAACGGCCCCGCGGCCCGGGTCATCGGCGTCGCCGTCGAGCTGCCCGAGCCCTACGGCAGCGACCTGCGGAGGTGGCGGGCCCGGCTCGGTGACGAGCAGGCGCACACCGTGCCCACGCACGTCACGCTGCTGCCACCGACGACGGTGGACGCCGAGCTGCTCCCCGAGATCGAGGCGCACCTCGAGGCCGTGGCCGAGGGGCAGCCGCCCTTCCAGATCCGGCTGCGGGGGACCGGAACCTTCCGGCCGGTGTCGCCGGTGGTGTTCGTGACCCTGGTGGACGGGATCAGCGGCTGCGAGCGGCTGGAGCGTGCGGTGCGCTCGGGTGTGCTGTGGCGTCCCCTGCACTTCCCCTACCACCCGCACGTGACGGTCGCCCACGGGCTGCCGGAGGCGTCCCTGGACGCGGCGTTCGCTGCGCTCGGCGACTACGACGGACGGTTCACGGTGGACCGGTTCCACCTCTACGAGCACGACGGCGGAGCGTGGGTCCTCAGGCGGGACTTCCCCTTCGGATGACCGGACCGCAATCCTGGCGGGGCCTGCTGGAGCGGACTCGTGACCGGCTGGTCGGGCTGCGCGACCGCAGCCCGGTCGTCGACCGCCTCGTCCGCTCCATCGACCGCTACGTCGACGCCGAGGGCAACCTGCTCGCCGCGGGCGTGACCTACTACGGCTTCCTCGCGCTGTTCCCGCTGGTGGCCGTCGCCTACGGCCTGGTGTCGCTGCTGGCCGCCCTGGTCCCGGCGCTGCGCGACGATGTCGACGAGGCCGTCGCCGACTACCTGCCGGAGTCGGTGGACGTCGACTCCCTCACCACGGCCGGGCTGACCGTCGGTGTCGTGGGCCTGGGGCTGCTGCTCTACGCGGGGATCCGCTGGCTCGGGGGGCTGCGGCGCTCCCTCGTGCTGCTGCGCGGCGGGAGCCCGCGCGCCACCCTGTGGTGGCGCGGGCTGCTCGTCGACGCGGTCGCCCTGGTCCTGCTCGGCGGTGTGCTGCTCGTGTCGGTGCTGGTCACCGTCCTCGTCAGCGCCGCGACCTCCGTCGTCGACCGGCTGCTCGGCACCGACTCGGTCCTGTCCGTGGGGCTGATCACCGTGGGTGGCGCCGCGGTGGCGCTGCTCACGAGCTGGGCGTTCTACCTGGCGCTGCTCGGGGCGCTGTCCGGCACGCGGGTGCCCCGGCGCAGGCTGCTCGGCGGGGCGCTGCTCGGGGCGCTGGGGTTCGAGGTGCTCAAGCAGGTGCTGACCCTGGTCGTCGCGGCGGCGTCGCGCAACGTCGTCTACGGGGTCTTCGCCACCACCGTCGGGCTGCTGGTGTGGATCTCCTACGCCTCGCGCTGGACGCTGCTCGTGGCCGCCTGGACGGCGACGTCACCGCAGGGTGCGCTGCCGGCGGGAGTGGAGCAGCACGACGAAGACACCGAGGCCCCCGAGGAACAGGAGCACGCCCACCAGACCGACGTCGCCGAGGCCTGAGCCGGCGCCCGCGACGGCGACCGCGGGGGCGGCGTCGGCTCGCGCGGGCGCGGTCACCGCCGCCGGGGACGGCGT
>JALOLN010000196.1 GCA_025455945.1 Actinomycetes bacterium | reverse complement strand
CTCCTGGCCCGGGCGTTCGGGCTGCCGGTCACGGTCGCGGCCGGTACCGGGGAGCCGCTGCGGGTGGCGCTGGCCGCTGCGGCCGGGTCGGGCGGGCCCGGGCTGGTCGTCGTCCGCGCCGCTCTGACCCCGCCGCGGACGACGTCGCCGCGCTGGCACGAGGACTAGCCTCGGCCCGTGGCCGACATGCTGGTCCCGCCGGCCGGCCCTCCCGACCGACGGCGGCGCGTCGGCTACCTCCTGGCCGGCTCGGCGGCCGCGCTCTTCGCGGTGAACGCCTCGGTGTCGAAGGTCGTGCTGCTCGGCGGCATGCCCTCGCAGGCGCTCACCGAGCTGCGCTCGGCCGCGGCGTTCGCGGCCCTCGGCGGCTGGCTGCTGCTCACCCGGCCCCAGTCCCTGCGCGTGACCCGGCGGGAGCTGCCGCACCTGGCGCTGCTGGGCATCGTCGGGTTCGCCTTCGTCCAGTGGTTCTACTTCGTCGCGATCGGCCGGCTGCCCGTCTCGATCGCGCTGCTGCTCGAGTACACCGCCCCGGTGCTGGTGGCGCTGTGGGCCCGGTTCGGGGCGCGCGAGCCGGTCCGCCGCCGGGTCTGGGCGGCGCTGGCCCTGGCCCTCGCCGGGCTCGCGATGGTCGCGGAGGTGTGGGGCGGCAGCGACCTCGACGGCGTCGGGGTGCTGGCCGGGCTCGCCGCCGCCGGTGCCTGGGCGTTCTACTTCGTGTACGGCGAGCGCCTGGTGACGACCCGCGACTCGCTGTCGCTGACCTTCTTCGCGTTCGGGTTCGCCACCGTGTTCTGGAGCGTCCTGCGCCCCTGGTGGGACTTCCCCTGGGCGCTGCTGGGCACCGAGGTCTCGCTGCTGGGCAACCTGGCCGACGTCACGGCCCCGATGTGGCTGCTCGTCGCCTGGCTGGTCGTGCTGGGGACCGTCGTCCCGTTCTCGCTCCTCGTCAGCTCGCTGCAGCACCTGCGAGCGACCCAGGCCGGGCTGGTGAGCATGACCGAGCCGGTGCTCGCCACGGTGGTGGCCTTCGTCTGGCTCGCCGAGGCGCTCAGCCCCGCGCAGGTGATCGGCGGGGCCGTCGTGCTCGTCGGCGTCGTCCTCGCCGAGACCGCGCGCACGGCGGCGCCGGCTCCGGCACCGGCGCCGGCGCCTCCCGCGGCGCCTACGGTCCAGTAGCGAACGCTCAGCCGGGGGACGACGCTCAGAACGTTCACTACTGGACCGTAGGCGCACGAGAAGGGGGACGAGCGGGGCCGGGGAACCGGGGCGGACGGCGCGACGTCGCAGCGGCATGCGGCGAGCGCTCGCGCTGACCCTGACGGCGGTGGCCCTGTGCTGCGCGGCCTGCGGCACGGCGTCCGGGCCCGCGGCGCCGAGCGCGTCGGGGGCGCCGTCCAGCACCAACCCCTCGACTGCAGGCACGGCGCTGACCGTCACCGCACGGGAGTCACCCGAGGTCGCGCCCCAGACCTGGACCCTGACCTGCGACCCGGCGGGCGGCACGCATCCCGACCCCGCGGCGGCCTGCGCCGCGCTCGCGGCCGCCGACGACCCGTTCGCCCCTGTCCCGGACGACGTCGCCTGCACCCAGCAGTACGGCGGGCCGCAGACCGCGACGGTCGTGGGCACCCACCGCGGCGAGCCGGTCGACGCCGCCTTCAGCCGCACCGACGGCTGCCAGATCAGCCGCTGGGACGCCATCGCCCCGCTGCTCGTCGTCCCGGCCGGGGTCTGAACCCGGCACCCCCGCGTTGATCATCGGCAGATCGGGCCCATGAGTCGCCGAGAACCCCGATTCGCCGATGATCAACGCGGAGTAGCTTGGTCGGGGGACGCGGAGTGGGTGGCGCGGAGGCGCTCAGCCGAGCGAGGCGAACGGCTCGGTGCCCGCTCGCCGCAGGATCGAACTCACGTATCCCCGCGTCTCCGGGAAGTCGGGCACGCCGCCGGCGCGCCGCACCGACGTCGGTCCGGCGTTGTACGCCGCGAGCATGAGCGACAGCCGGTCGCCCGGCACGGCGTCGACCTCGTCGAGCAGCAGACAGTTGAACCGGGCCGCCGACGGGATGGCGTCCGCCGGGTCCCAGATGTCGACCCGGCCGTCGCCGTTGCCGTCGATGCCGTGCGCCTTCCAGGTGGCGGGCATGAACTGGGCGATCCCCCGGGCTCCCTTGGGGCTGACCGCGCGCGGGTCCCAGCCGCTCTCCTGGGCCAGCTGGGCCGCCAGCACGGACGCCGGGAGCCCCTGGCAGGTGGCCGCCGAGGACACGACGAGGTCGCGGTACTGCTCGGGGACCCGGCCGGCCGCCCGGTTGTCCAGGACCACCGCCCCGCCCACCGCGGTGGTGACGACCAGCGCGAGGCCAGCACCGACGGCGCCGAGCACGCCCATCGCGCCGAGCACACCACGCCTGCGGGTCATGCGGACCATTGTCCCCGATCCGACGGCCGCCCAGACCCGTCCGAGGTCAGCGCGCCGTGACACGCAGGACCAGCGCCTGCTCCGGGTTCAGGACGGGCAGCCGGACGCCGACCTCCGCGAGCACCCGCCCGGTGAGCTCCACCCCGCCGGCGGCGTACCACGGCGGCGGCGCCTTCTGCAGCCCCCACGGCAGCCCCGCCACCGACACCGGCGCCACCCGGTACATCCGGTCCGGGTCGAGTCCGGGTAGCCGGACGGCGGCGGGCACCTCCGCCGCGGACGTCGTCAGCTGGACGTAGGCGAACAGGGCCCGCGACCGGTCCGCCGCGACCACGCCGTGCACCCACGCGCTCGGGTCGGGATGGTCGACCCGGACGACGTCGCCCCCGTGCAGCAGGTCCCGCTCGGCCCGGTGCACGCGGACCCACTCGGCGAGCCCGGCCCGCTCCCCCGGCTCGGCGGCCGCGACGTCCCACTCGATGCCGGCGTGCCCGAACAGCGCCGTCACCGCCCGGAACGACAGCGCGTGGACGCGGCCGGTGGTGTGCGCCATCGGGGGGCCGACATGGGTGCCGACGAGCTCCGGCGGCAGGAACAGGCCGGTCCAGCGCTGGATCGCCTGCCGCTCCAGCGCGTCGTTGCAGTCGCTGGCCCACACCCGGTCGGTGCGCTCGAGGATGCCGAGGTCGACCCGCCCGCCGCCGGAGGAGCACGACTCGACCTCGACGTCCGGGTGCCGGTCCCGCAGCTCGTCCAGCAGCCGGTACACCGCGAGCGTCTGGGCGTGGACGCCGGCCCGCCCGGCGTGCGCCGCGTCGACGAGGTCGCGGTTGTGGTCCCACTTGAGGTAGCCGATGTCGTACTCGGTGAGCAGCGCGGCCAGCCGGCCCAGGACGTAGGAGTACGCCTCCGGCCGGGCCAGGTCGAGCACCTGCTGGTGCCGCCAGCGCGGTGGCAGCCGCCCCTCGGCACCGAGCACCCAGTCCGGGTGGGCGCGGTAGAGGTCGGAGTCCTCGCTGACCATCTCCGGCTCCACCCACAGGCCGAACTCCATGCCCAGGCCGCGGACGTGGTCGACGAGCGGGCCGAGGCCGGCCGGCCAGACCTGCTCGTCGACGTACCAGTCGCCCAGCCCGGCGGTGTCGTCGCGGCGGTGCCGGAACCAGCCGTCGTCGAGCACGAACCGCTCCACCCCGAGGGCGGCGGCGGTGTCGGCCAGCCGGCGCAGCCGGTCGAAGTCGTGGTCGAAGTAGACGGCCTCCCACGTGTTGAGCACCACCGGGCGCGGCCGCCCCGGGTGCCGGTTCGCCGGGTGCGCCGGCCGGGCGCGCAGCCAGCCGTGGAAGGCGGCGCTGATCCCGTCCATCCCGCGGCCGGACCACGCAGCGAACAGCCAGGGCGTGGCGTACTCCTCCCCGGGCGCCAGGACCACCTCGCCGGGCAGCAGCAGCTCCCCGCCGCCCAGGACCGCCCAGCCGCCGGGCAGCCGCTCGGCGTACGTCGTGTGGTTGCCGCTCCACCCCACGTGCAGCGCCCACACCTCGCCGTGCCGGAACCCGAAGCCGGGCGTCCCGGCCAGCAGGCCGATGGTCGCGTCGTGCCCGGTGCGGCCGTGCCGCCCTTCGCGCAGCCACGTCCCGAACGCGAACGGGTGCCGCTGCGGCTGCCGCTCGCGGCACCACGCGTCGGCGCCGGCGTTGCGCACGGTGTGCCGCAGCCGGAGCAGGCCGGACGGCGTCAGCTCCAGCTCGCTGACCAGCTCCAGCCCGGCGGCGGTGTCGACGCCGCGGACCACGACGCGGCCGCCGGCCCGCTCGACACCGGCCTGCTCCACGCCGGCCAGCACGAACAGGGGCGCGGCCGCCCGGCCGGCCCGGTGGCCGTCCAGCCCCGGCGTGCCGGCGTGGCCCGTGGCGGCGGCCGGCAGCAGCGCGCCCGGCACCCCGTCGTCCGGCTGCCCCGCCGACACCGGCGGGACCGTCGCCGCACGAAGGGCGGCGGCCTGCTCCGGCGACAGGTCGCCCAGGTCGGCGCCCCAGTGCACCACCCGCGGCAGTCCCGGCCCGTCGACGTCCAGGACGAGGCTGCACCCGGCGGCCCGAAGGTAGATCATCATCACATCGTGGCAGGCCGCGGACCGCTGGACGAGGCCCGCC
>JALOLN010000195.1 GCA_025455945.1 Actinomycetes bacterium | reverse complement strand
GCCTGGACCGCGGTGCAGCACGGGCGCCACGTCCTGGTCGTGGCCCCGACCGGGTCGGGCAAGACGCTGGCCGCGTTCCTGTGGTCGCTGGACCGGATCGCCGCCGGGCCTCCGCCCGACGACCCCCGGCACCGCTGCCGGGTCGTCTACGTCTCACCCCTCAAGGCCCTGGCGGTGGACGTCGAGCGCAACCTGCGCGCCCCGCTGGCCGGCATCCGGCAGCAGGCCGTCCGGCTGGGCCTGGCCGAGCCGTCGGTCACCGTGGCGATGCGGTCGGGGGACACCTCCCCCGAGGAGCGCCGCCGGTTCGCCACCCGCCCCTCCGACGTCCTCATCACCACGCCCGAGTCGCTGTTCCTGCTCCTCACCAGCCGGGCCCGGGAGGCCCTGCGCGGGGTGGACACGGTGATCGTCGACGAGGTGCACGCCGTGGCGGGCACCAAACGCGGCGCCCACCTGGCGGTCAGCCTGGAGCGGCTGGACGAGCTGCTCGAGCGCCCGGCCCGGCGCATCGGGCTGTCGGCCACCGTGCGCCCGGTGGACGAGGTCGCCCGGTTCCTCGGCGGGACCCGCGAGGTCGAGGTCGTCCAGCCCCCCGCCGACAAGCGGATCGAGCTGTCCGTCGTCGTCCCCGTCGAGGACCTCGCCGAGCTCGGCCGCCAGCGGGACGACGGCCCCGCGGCCGAGGGCACCCGGCCGCGGACGTCGGTCTGGCCCGACGTGGAGGAGCGCATCGTCGACCTCGTCGAGGCGCACCGCTCCACCATCGTGTTCGCCAACTCCCGACGGCTGGCCGAACGGCTCACCGCCCGGCTCAACGAGATCCACGCCGAGCGGGTCCTGGGCGCGGCCGCCGGCCTGGCCGGCCCGGGTGCGGCCCCGGCACAGGTGATGGCCCAGTCGGGGGCGTCCCGGGGCGCCCCGGCCGAGCTGGCCCGGGCCCACCACGGCTCGGTGAGCAAGGAGCAGCGGCTGCTCACCGAGGAGGCCCTCAAGGCGGGCCGGCTGCCTGCCGTCGTGGCGACGTCCAGCCTCGAGCTGGGCATCGACATGGGCGCCGTCGACCTCGTCGTCCAGGTCGAGTCACCCCCCTCGGTCGCGAGCGGGCTGCAGCGGGTCGGGCGGGCCGGGCACCAGGTGGGGGCGACCAGCCGGGGCGTGGTGTTCCCCAAGTACCGCGGCGACCTGGTGCAGGCCGCGGTGGTGGCCGAGCGCATGGTCGCCGGGGCGATCGAGGAGCTGCGCTACCCGCGCAGCCCGCTCGACGTGCTCGCCCAGCAGGTCGTGGCGATGGTCGCCCTGGACGAGTGGGCGGTGGACGACCTGCTCGCCGTCGTCCGGCGGGCGGCCCCGTTCGCGACGCTGCCGTCGTCGGCATACGAGGCCGTGCTGGACATGCTCTCCGGCCGCTACCCCAGCGACGAGTTCGCCGAGCTGCGCCCGCGCCTGGTGTGGGACCGGGTGGCCGGCCGGCTCACCGGTCGGCCGGGCGCCCAGCGGCTGGCCGTGACCAGCGGCGGGACGATCCCCGACCGGGGGCTGTTCGGGGTGTTCCTCGTCGGTGCGACGTCGGCGGCCCGGGTGGGCGAGCTCGACGAGGAGATGGTGTACGAGTCGCGCATCGGCGACGTGTTCACCCTCGGCTCCAGCGCCTGGCGGATCGAGGACATCACCCACGACCGGGTCCTGGTCTCCCCCGCGCCGGGCCAGCCGGGCCGGCTGCCGTTCTGGAAGGGCGACCAGCTCGGCCGGCCCGCCGAGCTCGGCGCGGCGGTGGGCGGCTTCGTCCGCACCGTGGCGCGACTGGACGAGGAGTCCGCCCGCGAGCGGGTCGCGGCGGCGGGGCTGGACGAGCGGGCGACCGCCAACCTGCTCGCCTACCTCCGGGAGCAGCGCGAGGCGACCGGGCACGTCCCGGACGACCGGACGATCGTCGTCGAGCGGTTCCGGGACGAGCTCGGCGACTGGCGGGTCGCGATCCACTCGCCGTTCGGCGCCCAGGTGCACGCGCCGTGGGCGCTGGCGGTCGCCGCGCGGCTGCGGGACCGCTACGGCGTCGACGTCCAGGCGATGCACGCGGACGACGGGATCGTGCTGCGCCTGCCGGAGACGGACGACGAGCCACCGGCCGACCTCGCCGTCCTCGACCCCGACGACGTCGAGCGCGTGGTCACCGCCGAGGTGGGCGGGTCCGCGCTGTTCGCCGCCAGGTTCCGCGAGTGCGCCGCCCGGGCGCTCCTGCTGCCGCGCCGCGACCCACGCCGGCGGACGCCGCTGTGGCAGCAGCGGCAGCGCTCGGCGCAGCTGATGTCCGTCGCCGCGCAGTACGGCTCCTTCCCCATCCTCCTGGAGACGATGCGCGAGGTGCTGCAGGACGTCTTCGACGTGCCCTCGCTGGTGCGGCTGATGCGCGACGTGCAGTCCCGCAGGGTCCGGGTGGTCGACGTCGAGACCCGCGAGCCGTCGCCCTTCGCCCGGTCGCTGCTGTTCGGCTACGTCGCGCAGTACCTCTACGAGGGGGACTCGCCGCTGGCGGAGCGACGCGCGGCGGCGCTGGCCCTGGACGCCACGCTGCTCGCCGAGCTGCTCGGCCAGGCCGACCTGCGGGAGCTGCTCGACCCCGGGGTGCTGGCCACCACCGAGGCCGAGCTGCAGCGGCTGACGGAGGATCGCCGGGTCCGCGACGCCGAGGGCGTGGCGGACCTGCTGCGGCTGCTGGGGCCACTGAGCACCGCGGAGGCCGGGGAGCGTGGCGCCGACCCGGCGTGGCTGGTCGACCTGGAGGGGCAGCGCCGCGCGGTCCGGGTCCGGGTCGCCGGCGTCGAGCGGTGGGCGGCCGTCGAGGACACGGGCCGCCTGCGCGACGCGCTCGGCACCCCGCTCCCGGTCGGCCTCCCTGACGCCTTCCTCGAGCCGGTGCGTGACCCGCTAGGCGACCTGGTGAGCCGCTACGCGCGCACCCACGGCCCGTTCCACGCCCTCGACGCGGCCACCCGGTTCGGTCTCGGCGTCGCCGTCGTCCAGGCCGCGCTGCAGCGGCTCGCCGCCGGCGGGCGGGTCGCCGAGGGGGAGTTCCGGCCCGGCGGGTCCGGGTCGGAGTGGTGCGACGCCGAGGTGCTGCGGCTGCTGCGGCGGCGGTCGCTGGCCGTGCTTCGCCGGGAGTCCGAGCCGGTCTCCCCCCTGGCGCTGGGCCGGTTCCTGCCGCACTGGCAGGAGGTGGGCGGCCGGCTCCGCGGCCCCGACGGCGTGCTACGGGTGGTGGAGCAGCTCGCCGGGGTGGCGGTGCCGGCGTCGGCACTGGAGTCCCTGGTGCTGCCGAGCCGGGTGGCCGACTACTCCCCCGCCCTGCTCGACGAGCTCACCGCGGCCGGGGAGGTGCTGTGGGCCGGGCACGGGCCGCTGCCCGGCGACGACGGGTGGGTCTCGCTGCACCTGGCCGAGACCGCACCGCTGACCCTGCCGGTCCCCGCCGACGCCGGCGGCGACCTCGACCCGTTGCAGGAGCAGCTGCTGGAGGCCCTCGACACGGGAGCCGCACTGTTCTTCCGCGGCCTCTCCGACCGGATCGGCAGCACGGACGACACTGCCCTGGCCGCCGCGCTGTGGGACCTCGTGTGGACCGGTCGGGTCACCAACGACACCCTCGGTCCGGTCCGTGCCCTCGTCGCGGGGCGCCCCGCGCACCGGGCCCGACGCGTCGCCCCCCGAGGGCGGTACGGCCGACCCGGGAGGGTGGGTCAGGGCCGCCCTGCGCTGCCGTCACGCACGGGACCCCCGACCACCGCCGGCCGGTGGGCCCGCCTGCCGGACGCCGAACCGGACCCGACCCGCCGGGCCACCGCCGTCGCCGAGGGGCTGCTCGACCGGTACGGGGTGGTGACGAGGGGGGCCGTGGTGGCCGAGCGCACCGAGGGCGGCTTCGCCGCCGCCTACCGGGTGCTCACCGCGTTCGAGGAGGCCGGCCGCTGCCGGCGCGGGTACGTCGTGGAGGGGCTGGGGGCGGCGCAGTTCTTCGTCCCGGGGGCGGTGGACCGGCTGCGTTCCCTCGCCGGCGAGCCCGAACCGGCCGGCCAGGCGGTGCTGCTCGCCGCGACCGACCCGGCGAACCCCTACGGCGCGGCGCTGCCCTGGCCCGTGCTCGTCGACGGGGCGCTGGCCCTCTACGTCGAGCGGGGCGGGCGGACGCTGCTGTCCTTCGCCGACGACCCGGACGTCGTCCAGCCTGCCGTCGAGGCCCTGGCCCGGGCGGTCCACGACGGCCACCTCGGCAAGCTGCAGGTCGAGCGGGCCGACGGCACCCCGGTCCTGACCAGCCCGCTCGGTGCGGCTCTGGAGCGCGCCGGATTCCACCCCACCCCGAGGGGGCTGCGGCTGCGGCGCTGAGGGGCCTTCCGTCCCTGGTCGGCGGTCGGGGCCGGGCGGGACGCTGACCCTGTCGGGCACCCACGGGGGACCCGCTCCCGGGGGCAGCCCGGGAGGCGTGCGATGAACGCCCGGTCATCCGTCAGCCCGCCCGCGCCAGCACCCGAGCGGCC
>JALOLN010000194.1 GCA_025455945.1 Actinomycetes bacterium | reverse complement strand
ACGATCAGCCCAGCCAGGAGCCAGGTGCCGGCCCCGCTGATCTGCAGCCCGTCGCTGATCCAGGACGTCACCATCAGCGCGATGAGGACGGAGAACAGCCCCACCCCGCCGACCAGCGCCGGCATGTTCCGGGCGGTGACCTTCACGAGGAACGGCGCGATCACCGACTGGATGGCCGCGAAGATGGCCGCGACGACCACCAACGAGGTCCAGCTGACGCTCATGTCGTCGAGGACGGCGTCCGCCACCAGCAGGCCGATGGCGGCCGAACCGATGAAGATCGCGGCGCGGACGAGGAGACGGATCATGCGCCGGACGGTAGCAGCGGGGAGCCGCCGCCCGACGCGAAGTCGCGCAGGAACACCGCGATCGCCACGGCGGTCCGCTCCACCTCGTCCAGCAGCACCCGCTCGTTCGGGGCGTGGATGTTGCTGAAGCCGTCCTCCGCGCCGAGCAGCAGCAGGTCCGCCCGCGGGACCGCCTCGTGCAGCGACATGACGATGGGCACCGAGCCGCCGGCGGCCATGAGCACCGGCTCGCTCCCCCACGCGGACTCCAGCGCAGCCAGTGCGGTGGCGACCCCCGGCCCGCCCATCGGGACGGCGACACCGTTGCCGGCCTCGCCCGGCGTCACGGTCACCTCAATGCCGAACGGGCGCTGCCGCTCCAGGTGCCCGACGAGCGCCGCCCGCGCCTCGACGGCGTCCTGCTCCGGGTGGACCCGGAGGTTCAGCGTGGCCCTGGCCGAGCTCGCGACGGCGTTGATGGGGCTGGCGGACGGCGGAGCGTCGAACGAGGTGACGGTGATCGCAGGGCCCGACCAGATCCGCTCGCCGATGCTTCCGGTGCCCAGCAGCGGCTGGCCGGGCAGCACCTCGGCCAGGTCGCGGAACTCGTCGTCGGTGTAGGTCGCACCGGTCCACGGCGTCCGGGTCAGCCCCTCGACGACGACGTCCCCGTTCACGTCGTGCAGCGAGGCGAGGACGTGGACGAGCGCGAGGCGGGCGTCCGGGGCGGCGCCCCCGAACTGCCCGGAGTGCTTGTCCCCGGCGAGGGTGCGGACCTCGACCGCGACGTCCACCGACCCGCGCAGCGCCACGGTGAGCGTGGGCACCCCTGGTCGCACGCTGCCCATGTCCGCGATGATCATCGCGTCGCAGGCGAACACGTCGGGGTTGCTCGGCGGGTAGTGGTCGAAGGGGCTGCCGAACTCCTCGTGCCCCTCGAGGACCAGCGTGAGCCCGACCGGCGGCCGCCCGTCGAGGGCCCGCAGCGCCGCGGCGATGGCCACGATGTTCGACTTGCAGTCGGAGGCACCCCTGCCGTGGACGGCGCCGTCGGCCTCGTACGGCTCGAACGGCGGGTAGCGCCACAGCGACAGGTCCCCCGGTGGCACGACGTCGTAGTGGCCGTAGATGAGCACCGTGGGGGCGCCCTCAGGGCCTGGGACACGCGCGAGGATCACCGGTGCGACCGTCCCCTCCACGGGCAGGTCCCCGACCTCCGGGACGCCGGCGTCGTGGAGCAGTGCCACCACGCGGTCATGGGCCTCGTGCAGCGGCTCCGGCGGGAACCCCTCAGCGGCGATCGAGGGAATGCGCGCCAGGGCGATGAGCTCCTCGGTGAGCCGCGGCAGCTGGGCCGCGACGGCCGCACGGATCGTGTCGTTCGACGGGGTGGGCTCGCTCATGCGAGCCACGGTAGCCCCGGCTACAGCCCGGTGCTCGACCTGATGGCCCGGATCGCGGCGTCCGCGGTGGCCCGCAGCGCCGGGTCCGCCGGGTCGAGGCCCGCGTCGAAGACCACCGACCAGGCGACGTCGTCGCGGCCCGGCACGCGCCGCGCGATGACCAGCGCCCCGCGCCCACCGGCGATCGGCACCCGCTGGCTCAGCAGGATCGTCGACATCACCCGCTCCCGCACGGTCGGCGGCAGCTCGCCCGGGGTTTCGAGGTCGACGACGAGGCGGCGCTGGTCCGGTGCCGCTGTCACCACCTCCAGCACGGGGTCGGACCAGACCGCCCGCGCGATGCCGGCGTAGGCCACCCGCTCTGACCCGCCCCCCGCCGCCGGCAGGTACACGGCCAGCTCGCTGGCCACGACGGGCCGGCCCGTGAGGTCGCGTCCCCAGGCCAGCACCCGCTCGCCGGTGGCGAGCACCTCGCGGACGTCGTCCGGGACGCCGTGGCGCTGGAACCGGGACACCTGGTCAGCCTACGTCCGGGCCTACTGCTCGCCGGTCGCCCGATCCCGCAGCAGACGGCGCTGCTGCTCCAGGGCGATGAGCTCGCCGAAGACCCGCGAGTACTCCTCGCCCGCGTCCGGGTCCAGCCGCTGCAGCCGCGACTTCAGCTCCACCACCCGCCGGGTCACCTGTCGCTCCTGGATGCGGGCGACCTGCTCGGCGGCGTAGCGGGAGTCCGGCTCCCCGTCGCAGCGCAGCGGCTCGACCGCGAGCTCGGTGACCACCGAACGGACGGCGTCGTTGCCCGCGGCGTCGCGGACCCGGGTCACCCAGCCCTCCCCGCCGGCCCCGGCAGCCGTGACACCGCCCGCGGCGGACACCGCCCGCGCCACCGCGACGTAGGCGGGGTGGGTGAAGTCCTCCGGCGCGAGGGCGTCGAACTCCGCTCCGGTGAGGCCGGGCTGCTGCAGCGCGGTCTTCAGCGCCTCGCGGTCGACCATGAGCTCGCGGTCGTCGGGCCGCGGCCGCCCGGCCGTCTCCGGGCGCCCCGGCGCGGCCCCGGCCGCACCGACCTCCGCGGGGCGGGACCCGCGCAGCGCCTGGCCGACCGCGGCCAGCACCGGCTCGACGTCCATGCCCAGCCAGCCGGCCAGCGAGCGGGCGTACTCCGGGCGCAGGGAGCGGTCCTTGGTGCGCGCCACGATGGGCGCCGCGGCGCGCAGGGCCGCGACCCGGCCCTCGGGGACGCTGAGGTCGTAGCGGGCCAGGGTGCTGCGGATGACGAACTCCGACAGCGGCACCCGCCGGGCCACCAGGTCGCGCACCGCCTCGGCGCCCTTGGCCTGCCACAGCTCGCACGGGTCCATGCCCCCCGGCTCGACGGCGACGAAGGTCTGCGTGACGAACTTCTGGTCCTCGGTGAACGCCCGCAGGGCGGCCTTCTGCCCGGCGGCGTCGCCGTCGAAGGTGAAGACGACCTCGCCGCGGAACTCGTCCTGGTCCATGAGCAGCCGGCGCAGGATCTTCACGTGCTCCTCGCCGAAGGAGGTGCCGCACGTCGCGACCGCGGTGCCGACCCCGGCGAGGTGGCAGGCCATGACGTCGGTGTAGCCCTCGACGACGACCGCCTGCTGACGCCGCGCGATCTCCTTCTTGGCCAGGTCGATGCCGAAGAGCACCTGGCTCTTCTTGTAGATCGGCGACTCCGGGGTGTTGAGGTACTTGGGGCCCTGGTCGTCGTCGTACAGCCGCCGCGCCCCGAACCCGATCACGTCACCAGTGATGTCATGGATCGGCCACACCAGCCGGCCGCGGAACCGGTCGTACACCCCGCGGGTGCCCTCGGAGACCAGCCCGCCGGTGGCCAGCTCGGTGTCGGTGAACCCCTTGCCGCGCAGGTGTCGGGTCAGCGCGTCCCAGCCCTTGGGGGCGTAGCCGACGCCGAAGTGGACGGCGGCCTCCCGGTCGAAGCCGCGGCCGGTGAGGAACTGGCGGCCGGCCTCGGCCTCTGCCGCGGTGGCGAGCTGCTCGGCGTAGAAGACCTGGGCGGCCCGGTGCGCCTCGACCAGCCGGGTGCGCTGGCCGTGCTGCCGGCCAGGTGCGGAGCCGCCCTCCTCGTAGCGCAGCTGGACGCCGTACTTGGCGGCCAGGCGCTCCACCGCCTCGGCGAAGGTGAGGTGGTCGATCTTCTGCACGAACGTGATGACGTCGCCGCCCTCGGAGCAGCCGAAGCAGAAGAAGTAGCCGCGGGCCGGGGTCACGTTGAACGAGGGCGAGCGCTCCTCGTGGAACGGGCACAGCCCCTTCAGCGAGCCCCCTCCGGCCGAGCGCAGCTGGACGTACTCGCCGACGACCTCGTCGATCCGGGCCCGCTCGCGGACCAGTGCGATGTCCTCGTCACGGATCCGGCCGGCCACGCCGGGGAGTCTACGGTCCGGCCGCCGGGGGGCCGCCGCCGTCCACAGGGGGCAGTGCCAGCCGCATGACCACGTGCGGGATGCCGCTCACGGCCGGGAACTCGTCGCTGACGACCGCGAAGCCGGCCCGGCGGTAGAAGCCGATCGCGCTCGTACGGGCGTTGCACCACACCAGCGGCACCCCCGCCGCGACCGCCGCCGTGAGCCCGG
>JALOLN010000193.1 GCA_025455945.1 Actinomycetes bacterium | reverse complement strand
GTGCTCGACGAGCAGGCGGCGGATCTCGGTGAGGTACTCCACCTTGCGCCGTACCGGGAGCCGTGCCCACGTCCGCGCGTTGCCGGCCAGGGTGCTCAGTGCGAGGTCGAGCTGCTCGGTGTCCATGGCGCCCCCTCGGGCTGGCCGGATCCTCCCGTAGTGAGTCCTTGATGCTCTCACCAGCCGGCGGCGGCGCCGGGACGGGTCGGATAGCGTGGGCGGCGTGAGGAGCGCCTACCGGGCGGCCGTCGTCGCCCTGACCGGGACCGTCGTCCTGCTCGTCCCTGCCGCGGCCCATGCCGGCAGCGCCGAGGACGAGATCGTCCGGGAGGGCACCCTGAGCACGGGCGAGTGGCTGCTGTGGGTCATCGGGCTGCCCCTGGCGGTGGCCGCCGTCCTCGTGGCTGTCGTGCTGGGGGCGAGTGCGGCGCGCGGTCAGCGCTACCGGCCCGGCCTCACCTGGTGGGCCGAGCCCGCGTGGGTCAACGGACCGGAGCAGCCGGACCGGGCGATCGAGGCTGCGGTCCCGACGCAGGGAGGCGGTGGCGCTCGTGCCCGCTGGTGAGGCCTTCTCCGACCGGCAGCGTGAGGAGATCGAGCGGGCGGTGCGGCTCGCCGAGAGGGAGAGCGGGCTGCGGTTCTCGGTCTACGTCGGGACCCTGGGTGCGGACAGCCGGGAACGGGCGCTGCGTCTGCACGCGGCGCTCGGTCCCGACGCGACCTCGGCGGTGCTCGTCGCGGTCGACCCGGGGGAGCGGCGCCTGGAGATCGTCACGGGGCCGGAGTCCAAGCGGCAGCTCGACGACTACTCCTGCGGGCTGGGGGCGCTGTCGATGACCACCCAGTTCGCGGCCGGGGACCTCGCGGGCGGCATCGTCAACGGGGTCCTGACCCTGGGGGAGCACGCCCGTACGCCCAAGGTGCTGCACCTCGGGCAGGACTGACCTAGCCCGCCGCGTCGCGCACCCGGCAGCGCATCGCCCGCTGCACGCCGTCGCGGCCCTCGGTCAGCAGCCGTCGCAGGGCGGGCGCCGGGTCGTGCTGGGCGAGGTAGGCCTCGGTGCGCTCCACGACGTCCGGCCCGACGAACATCGTCGGGTACAGGCCGATGACGATGTTCGTCGCCATCTCCGTCGTCCGGCTCTCCCAGACCTCGCCGACCTGGGCGAAGTAGCGCTCGACGTATGGCCGGAGAACCGCCGGCTGGTCGGGGTCCATGAACCCGGCGATCGTCGCCGTCTGCAGCGCGTTCGGCAGGGCGTCGGTGTCGACGACCGTCGCCCACGCCTGCGCCTTCGCCTCGGCGGTGGGCTGGGCCGCGCGCACGGTGGCCGCCTGCCGCTGCCCCGACGCCGTCGCGTCGCTGGCCAGCTCGGCGTCCACGGCGTCGGCGCCGGCCCGCCCGGTGCTGACCAGCCGGCGCAGCAGGGTCCAGCGCAGGTCGGTGTCGATGCTCAGCCCCGGGATCTCCCGGGTGCCGTCCAGCAGGCCGGCGACCAGGTCGAGGTGGGCATCGCTGGCGGCCACCCCGCTGAGTGCCCGGGCGAAGGCCAGCTGGTGGTCGCTGCCGGGCTCGGCCGCGAGCAGGTGCCGCTCCAGCGCGTCCGCGAACCCCTGCCGGGACTCGTCCCGGTGGGTCGGGTCGACGTACAGGTCGAGGGTGACGGCAGCCTGGCGCAGCACGCTCTGCACCGTGGTGATGTCGGACTCCGCCGCCACCCCGCGGGCGACCAACGTGACGAAGTCGCGCGGGCGCATCTCGGCGTCGCGGGTCATGTCCCACGCCGCCGACCACACCAGCGCGCGAGGCAGCGACCCGTCCAGCTCAGCGAGCGCGGTCGTGACGGTCTCCAGCGACCGCTCGTCCAGCCGGATCTTGGCGAACGTCAGGTCGTCGTCGTTGAGCAGCAGCAGGTCGGGCTGCTGCCGCCCCACCAGCTCGGGGATGTCGGTGGCGGCCCCGACGACGTCGGTCTCCACCCGGCTCCGGCGGGTGAGGACGCCGTCACGGCGGTCGTAGAGACCGATGGCGATCCGGTGCGAGCGCAGCGTCGGGTGCGTCGTAGCGGCCTCCTGCCTGACGGTGAAGGCGGCGTAGGTTCCGTCCGCGGCGAGGGCGAACTCCGGCCGCAGGGTGTTCGTGCCGGCGGTCTCCAGCCACTGCTGGGTCCAGCCGGCCAGGTCGCGGCCCGACGTCGCCTCGAGCTCGACAAGCAGGTCCGCCAGCCGGGTGTTCCCCCAGGCGTGCTTGTCGAAGTAGGCGCGCACTCCCGCCATGAACTGCTCCAGCCCCACCCACGCCACGAGCTGGCGCAGCACGGAGGCGCCCTTGGCGTAGGTGATGCCGTCGAAGTTCTGCTTGGCGGTCTCGAGGTCCGGGGCGTCGGCCGCGATGGGGTGGGTGGAGGGCAGCTGGTCCTGCCGGTAGCCCCACGCCTTGCGGCTGGTGGCGAAGCCGGTCCAGGCGTTCTTGAACCGGGTCGCGGACGACGCGGAGTGGTAGGCCATGAACTCCGCGAACGACTCGTTGAGCCACAGGTCGTCCCACCACTGCATCGTCACGAGGTCGCCGAACCACATGTGCGCCATCTCGTGGAGGATCGTGTTGGCCCGGGAGTCCCGCGCCGAGTCGGTCACCCGGCTGCGGAAGACGTAGTCCTCGAGGAACGTCACGCAGCCGGCATTCTCCATGGCCCCGGCGTTGAACTCGGGCACGAACAGCTGGTCGTACTTGGTGAAGGGGTAGGGGCGGCCGAACTGCTCCTCGAAGAACGCGAACCCCTGCTTGGTGACCTCGAGGATCTCGTCGGCGTCGAGGTGCTTGCTGAGCGAGGCCCGGCAGAAGACGCCCAGCGGGATCGGCCCGGCGGCGCCGACCCACTCGTCGCGGACCGCGTGGTACGGCCCGGCGACGAGTGCGGTGATGTAGGGGGAGATGCGCGGGGTCGGTGCGAACCGGCGCACGGTCACCCCGGGGCGGCCGGGCTCGGGGACCGCGTGCGGCTCGTTCGACACCACCTCCCACTCCTCGGGGGCGGTGACCACGAACGTGAACGTGGCCTTGAGGTCCGGCTGGTCGAAGCAGGCGAACACCCGCTTGGCGTCGGCCGGCTCGAACTGCGTGTACAGGTAGACGGCCTGGTCCACCGGGTCGACGAACCGGTGCAGGCCCTCGCCGGTGCGCGAGTAGGGGCAGTCCGCGACCACCCGCAGCTCGTTGTCGTCGGCGAGCCCGTCGAGGCGGATCCGGCCGTCCGCGACCACCGCCCCCGGGTCCAGGGCGGCACCGTTGAGCGTCACCTCGTGCACGGTGGTCGCGATCAGCTCGACGAACGTGCTCGCGCCGGGCTCGGCGCAGGCGAATCGGACGGTGGTGGCCGACCGGAAGGTCTCCGGTCCGACGGCGACGTCGAGGTCGACGTGGTAGCCGTCGACCGAGAGCAGCCGGGCCCGCTCCTGGGCGTCGGCGCGGGTCAGGTTGTTGCCGGCCACGGCCACGTCTCCTCAGCTGTCTCACACCCGGGGCGCGCCGGTCCGGCCCGGCGCGCTGACCGCTCACCCTAGGGGACGACGGTCCGATCCGCTGGAGATGGCCGACGGGGCCGCTGCGGGGGTCTAGGGTCGTCCTCCGTGCCACGCGATTTCCTGCTCATGTACGCCGTCCACGACGCCATCCGGCGCGACCTGGTCCGCATCGTCGGGGTCCTCGGGGGGTCCCGGCCGGTGGACGCCGTCCGCACCGCGGCGCTCGCCGAGCGCTGGGACTACCTGGCCGGCGTCATCCTCCGCCACCACGCGGACGAGGACGCCCGGCTGTGGCCCGCGGCCCGCCGGGTGCTGGACGAGGACGGCCGGCGGATGCTCGACCGGCTGGAGGAGCAGCACGCGGTGGTGGAGGTGGCGGTGGCGGAGACCACCGCCCGGCTCACCGACCTGGCCGCCGGCGGCGCGGCAGCGCCCACGCCGGCCCAGCGGGAGGCGGCGGCGGACGCCGCCGAGCGGGTGCTGCGGCTGCTCGACGCGCACTTCGCGGCCGAGGAGGACCGGGTGCTGCCGATGCTGGCCGGCCGGCTCGACGACGGCGGCTGGGCGGGGTACGACTCGATCGTCCGCGCCGCTGCCGGGTCGGGTGGCACGGCTTCGGTGCTGCCCTGGCTGCTCGACGACGCCCCGCCGGCGCGGGTGGGCGCCGTCCTCGATCCACTGCCCGACCACGTGCGGGCGTCCTACGCCGCCGAGTGGAAGCAGGCCTACCGCCAGCGCGTCGCCGCCGCCTGGTGACCCCCCCTTCGCATCAAGGGTCCCCTGTGGCGA
>JALOLN010000048.1 GCA_025455945.1 Actinomycetes bacterium | reverse complement strand
GTGGTCAACGCCGGCGACGGCACCCACGAGCACCCCACCCAGGCGCTGCTCGACGCCTTCACGATGCGCCGGCACCTCGCCGGCGGGCGGGGCGACCTCGCCGGCCGGCGGGTGACCATCGTCGGCGACGTCCTGCACAGCCGGGTCGCGCGGTCGAACGTCCTGCTGCTGCACACCCTGGGGGCCGCGGTGACGCTGGTCGCGCCACCCACCCTGCTGCCCGTCGGCGTCGAGACCTGGCCCTGCGAGGTCTCCTACGACGTCGACGCCCCGCTGCCCAAGAGCGACGCGGTGATGATGCTGCGCGTTCAGCGCGAGCGGATGAACGCCGCCTTCTTCCCCAGCGCCGCCGAGTACAGCCGCCGCTACGGCCTGGACGCCGACCGGGCGGCGATGCTGCCCGAGCACGCCATCGTCATGCACCCGGGTCCGATGAACCGCGGCATGGAGATCTCCGCCGAGGTGGCCGACGGTCCGCGCTCGACGATCGTCGAGCAGGTCACGAACGGGGTGAGCGTGCGGATGGCGGTCCTGTACCTGCTGCTCGGCGGGTCGGCGCCGGCCATCGGCAGCGCCGAGGGATCGGAGGCGGTGGCGTGAGCACCTGGATCGTCCGCGGGGCCCGGCTGCTGGGTGCGGAGCCGACCGACCTGCTGCTGCGCGACGGGGTGGTGGCCGAGGTCGGCGCGGGGCTGTCGGCGGCCGGGGCCGAGGTGCTGGACGCCGACGGCCTGGTGGCCCTCCCCGGCCTGGTCGACCTGCACACCCACCTGCGCGAGCCGGGTCGGGAGGACGCCGAGACCGTCGAGACCGGCACCCGCGCCGCCGCGCTGGGCGGGTTCACCGCGGTGCACGCGATGGCCAACACCGACCCGGTGGCGGACACCGCCGGTGTCGTCGAGCAGGTCTGGCGCCTCGGCCGGGAGTCCGGCCACTGCGACGTCCAGCCCGTGGGGGCGGTGACGGTGGGCCTGGAGGGGCGCCAGCTGGCCGAGCTGGGGGCCATGGCGGACTCCGCGGCCCGGGTCCGGGTGTTCTCCGACGACGGCCGGTGCGTCTCCGACGCCGTCCTCATGCGCCGGGCGCTGGAGTACGTCAAGGCCTTCGACGGCGTCGTCGCCCAGCACGCCCAGGAGCCCCGGCTCACCGAGGACGCGCAGATGAACGAGGGCACGCTCTCGGGCGTGCTGGGGCTGCGGGGCTGGCCGGCGGTGGCCGAGGAGGCCGTCATCGCCCGTGACGTCCTGCTCGCCCAGCACGTGGGGTCGCGGCTGCACGTGTGCCACGTCTCCACCGCGGGCTCGGTGGAGCTGATCCGCTGGGCGAAGGGCAAGGGCGTCGACGTCACCGCCGAGGTCACCCCCCACCACCTGCTGCTGACCGACGAGCTGGCCGCCACGTACGACCCGGTCTACAAGGTCAACCCACCACTGCGGACGGCGGACGACGTCGCCGCGCTGCGGGCCGCGCTCGCCGACGGGACCATCGACGTCGTCGCCACCGACCACGCCCCGCACCCGGTCGAGGACAAGGACTGCGAGTGGGCCGCCGCCGCATTCGGGATGGTGGGCCTGGAGACCGCCGTCGGTGTGGTGGCCGAGGCCATGGTCGAGACCGGGCTGCTGGACTGGGCCGGTGTCGCCGACCGGATGTCGACCCGGCCGGCCCGGATCGGCCGCCTCGCCGGGCAGGGCCGCCCGCTGGCCGTCGGGGAGCCGGCGCACCTCGTGCTCGTCGACCCCGCCGCCCGGTGGCGGGTCGACGCGGCCGCGCTGGCGTCGAAGAGCCACAACACCCCCTACGCCGGTCGTGAGCTGCCCACCCGGGTGGTCGCGACGTTCCTGCGTGGTCGACCGACCGTGCTGGCGGGGACGCTGGCGTGACGGCCCCGCTCCGGGTCGTGCTCGACGGGCTCGACCGCACGTCCGCACCGGTGACCGAGTGGCCGGCGCGGCTGGCCCTCACGGCCGGTGTCCTGGCGGTCATCGCCGTGGGGACCTGGCTGATGTGGCGGGGCTGGGTCGCGCGGGGCCGGCGACAGGCCGACCTGCCGGCCCCGCCGCCGGTCCCGGCGGACCTCGGCGCCGTGGCGGCCGGGCCGTTCGAGGGCAAGTACCTCGGCAGCACCACGGCGGGGTCCTGGCTGGACCGCGTGGTCGCCCACGGTCTCGGCAGCCCCAGCCACTGCCGGCTGACCGTCCACGACGGCGGGGTGCTGTTGGCCCGGGGTGCCGCCCCGGACGTGTTCGTCCCGCGGGCCGACCTCACCGGGGTCCGGCACGACAAGGGGATCGCGGGCCGTGCGTACGGCGACGACGGGATCGTCGTCCTCACCTGGCGCCTCGGCGACCACCTGCTCGACACCGGGATCCGCTTCACCGGCCACGACCGGCACTCGCCGGTCGTGGCCGCCGTCGAGCCGCTGCTCGTCCCGACCGCACCCGGAGGTGCCGCATGACCGCCCGCCGTCCCGCGCTGCTCGTCCTCGAGGACGGCCGGACGTTCCGCGGCAGCGCCTTCGGGGCGGAGGGGGAGACCTTCGGCGAGGCGGTCTTCTGCACGGCCATGACCGGCTACCAGGAGACGCTCACCGACCCGTCCTACCACCGGCAGGTCGTCGTCATGACCGCGCCGCACATCGGCAACACCGGCGTCAACGACGAGGACCCCGAGTCCGGCCGGATCTGGGTCAGCGGGTACGTCGTCCGCGACCCCTCGCCGGTGGCCTCGTCGTGGCGGGCCCGGCGCAGCCTCGAGGACGACCTCGCCGAGCAGGGTGTCGTGGGGATCAGCGGCGTCGACACCCGGGCCCTGACCCGGCACCTGCGCGACCGGGGCGCGATGCGGGTCGGGGTCTCCTCGGTCGAGCACGACGCGGCGGCGCTGCTGCAGCGGGTGCTGGACAGCCCGCAGATGGCCGGGGCCGACCTCACCGCGGAGGTCACCACCGGGCGCCCCTACGTCGTGCCCGCGGAGGGCGAGCGGCGGTTCACCGTCGCCGCGCTCGACCTCGGCATCAAGGCGATGACGCCGCGACGGATGGCGCAGCGCGGCGTCGAGGTGCACGTGCTGCCGGCCTCGACGACACCGGAGCAGCTGCTCGCGGTGGGGGCGGACGGGGTGTTCGTCTCCAACGGTCCCGGGGACCCGGCGACGGCCGACCACGCCGTCACGCTGGTCCGCGCCGCGCTGGACCGCCGGCTGCCCGTGTTCGGCATCTGCTTCGGCAACCAGGTCCTCGGCCGGGCGCTGGGCTTCTCGACCTACAAGCTCAAGTTCGGCCACCGGGGCATCAACCAGCCGGTGCGCGACAACGCCACCGGACGGGTCGAGATCAGCGCGCACAACCACGGGTTCGCTGTCGACGCCCCCGCCGACACGGCCACGCAGACCCCGTACGGGCGGGTCGAGGTCAGCCACGTCTGCCTCAACGACGGCGTGGTCGAGGGGCTCGCCTGCCGGGACGTGCCCGCCTTCTCCGTGCAGTACCACCCGGAGGCCGCCGCGGGGCCGCACGACTCCGCCTACCTGTTCGACCGGTACTGCGAGCTCATGGAGGCGGGTCGCTGATGCCGCGGCGTACGGACATCGCCTCCGTCCTGGTCATCGGGTCCGGGCCGATCGTCATCGGGCAGGCCTGCGAGTTCGACTACTCGGGCACCCAGGCCTGCCGGGTGCTGCGCGCCGAGGGGCTGCGCGTCGTCCTCGTCAACAGCAACCCGGCGACGATCATGACCGATCCGGAGTTCGCCGACGCCACCTACGTGGAGCCGATCACTGCGGACGTCGTCGCGCGGATCATCGAGCGGGAGCGCCCCGACGCGCTGCTCGCCACGCTCGGCGGGCAGACCGCGCTGAACACGGCCGTGGCCCTGCACGAGGCGGGGGTGCTGGAGAAGTACGGCGTCCAGCTCATCGGCGCGGACTTCGAGGCGATCCAGCGCGGCGAGGACCGGCAGCGGTTCAAGGAGATCGTCGCGTCGATCGGGGCGGAGTCCGCCCGGTCGGCCATCTGCCACACGATGGAGGAGGTCCTGGCGGCGGTCGAGCACCTCGGCTACCCGGTCGTCGTCCGGCCGTCGTTCACCATGGGCGGGGCCGGCTCGGGGTTCGCCCACGACGAGGGCGAGCTGCGCCGGATCGCCGGTGCCGGGCTGCACGCCAGCCCGACCACCGAGGTGCTCCTCGAGGAGTCGATCCTCGGCTGGAAGGAGTACGAGCTCGAGCTGATGCGGGACCGGGCGGACAACGTCGTCGTCGTGTGCTCGATCGAGAACCTCGACCCCATGGGGGTCCACACCGGGGACTCGATCACCGTGGCGCCGGCCCTGACCCTCACCGACCGCGAGTACCAGCGGATGCGCGACGTGGCGATCGACGTGATCCGCGCCGTCGGCGTGGACACCGGCGGATGCAACATCCAGTTCGCGGTCGACCCCCGCGACGGGCGCCTGGTCGTCATCGAGATGAACCCGCGGGTGTCGCGCTCCTCGGCGCTGGCGTCGAAGGCCACCGGGTTCCCCATCGCCAAGATCGCCGCGAAGCTCGCCGTCGGGTACACCCTCGACGAGATCCCCAACGACATCACCGGCGAGACCCCGGCGTCGTTCGAGCCGACGCTGGACTACGTCGTCGTCAAGGTGCCGCGGTTCGCCTTCGAGAAGTTCCCGCTGGCGGACCCCACGCTCACGACGACGATGAAGAGCGTCGGCGAGGCCATGGCGCTGGGCCGGTCCTTCCCCGAGGCGCTGCAGAAGGCGCTGCGCTCCCTGGAGCGGCCCGAGGCGACCTTCCACTGGCGCGGCGAGCCGGGCGACCGGGCGGCCCTGGTCGCGCAGGCGGCGCTGCCGAGGGACGGCCGGCTCACCGTCGTCCAGCAGGCGCTGCGCGCCGGGGCGGGGCTGGGCGAGCTGGCCGAGGCCACCGGGATCGACCCGTGGTTCCTCGAGCAGGTCGCGGGCATCAACGCCCTCGCCGAGGAGGTGCGCACCGCGCGCGAGCTCACCGCCGACCTGCTCCGCCGGGCCAAGCGGGCCGGTTTCTCCGACCGGCAGCTCGGCGAGCTGCGGGGCATGCGGGAGGAGGTGGTTCGCGGCGTCCGGCACGCCCTCGGCATCCGCCCGGTCTACAAGACCGTCGACACCTGCGCGGCGGAGTTCGCCGCCCGCACCCCCTACCACTACTCCTCCTACGACGAGGAGACGGAGGTCAGCCCCCGGGAGCGGCCGGCCGTGCTCATCCTGGGCAGCGGCCCGAACCGGATCGGCCAGGGCATCGAGTTCGACTACTCGTGCGTGCACGCGGCCATGACGCTGCGTGAGGCCGGGTTCGAGACCGTCATGGTCAACTGCAACCCCGAGACGGTCTCCACCGACTACGACACCAGCGACCGGCTGTACTTCGAGCCGCTCACGCTCGAGGACGTGCTCGAGGTCCACCACGCCGAGTCCCTCGCCGGCCCGGTCGCCGGGGTGATCGTCCAGCTGGGCGGGCAGACCCCCCTCGGCCTGGCCCAGGGCCTGAAGGACGCCGGCGTCCAGGTCGTCGGCACCTCGCCGGAGGCCATCCACCTCGCCGAGGAGCGCGGTGCGTTCGGCCGGGTGCTCAGCGCCGCCGGGCTCCCGGCCCCGCGCTACGGCCTGGCCACGACGTTCCCGCAGGCCAAGGCCATCGCGGACGAGATCGGCTACCCCGTGCTCGTCCGCCCCTCGTACGTGCTCGGCGGGCGGGGCATGGAGATCGTCTACGACGACGACATGCTCGAGGGCTACATCGAGCGGGCCACCCAGATCAGCCCCGAGCACCCGGTGCTCGTGGACCGCTTCCTCGACGACGCCGTCGAGATCGACGTCGACGCCCTCTTCGACGGCACCGACCTGTACCTCGGCGGGGTCATGGAGCACATCGAGGAGGCCGGGATCCACTCCGGCGACTCGGCCTGCGCGCTGCCGCCGATCACCCTCGGCCGGGCGGAGATCGAGCGGATCCGCCAGTCCACCGCGGCGATCGCTCGCGGGGTCGGGGTGCGCGGCCTGCTCAACGTGCAGTACGCGCTGGCCGGCGACGTCCTCTACGTGCTCGAGGCGAACCCGCGGGCGTCGCGCACGGTGCCGTTCGTCTCCAAGGCGACCGCGGTCCCCCTCGCCAAGGCGGCCGCCCGCGTGATGATGGGGGAGACCGTCGCCCAGCTGCGCGCCGAGGGCGTCCTGCCCCCGACCGGCGACGGCGGGACGCTGCCGCTGGACGCGCCCATCTCGGTCAAGGAGGCGGTGCTGCCGTTCGGCCGGTTCCACGGGGTGGACACGGTGCTGGGCCCGGAGATGCGCTCCACCGGGGAGGTCATGGGCATCGACGCCAGGTTCGGGACGGCGTTCGCGAAGTCCCAGCTGGCGGCCTACGCCGGGGGGCTGCCGACGCGGGGCCGGGCGTTCGTCACCGTCGCCAACCGCGACAAGCGGACCATGGTGTTCCCGGTCAAGCGGCTGGCCGACCTCGGCTTCGAGATCCTGGCCACCGAGGGGACCGCCGAGGTGCTCCACCGCAGCGGGGTGCTGGCCACCGTCGTGCGCAAGCACTTCGAGCCGGACGACGGCACGCTCGACGCCGTCCAGCGCATCCTCGCCGGCGAGGTCGACCTCATCGTCAACACGCCCTACGGCGTGGGCGCCCGGCTGGACGGCTACGAGATCCGCACGGCCGCCGTGAGCCGCGGCGTGCCGTGCATCACGACCGTCCAGGGGCTCGCCGCGGCCGTGCAGGGGATCGAGGCGATCAGCCGTGGCGAGGTCGGCGTGCGCGCCCTGCAGGAGTACGCCGTCGCGCTGCGCGCGGACTGGGGGTCGCGCTGATGGCCCCGGTGCAGGTGCGCGGTGAGGTGCTGTCGATCCGGCGGGTCGGCGACTACCACGCGCTCACGCTGGTCGCCCCCGGGATCGCCGAGCACGCCCGGCCCGGGCACTTCGTCGCCCTCGCCGTCGGTGGCGAGGACACCTCGATGCTGCTGCGCCGCGCGTTCTCCATCTACCGAGTGCAGGAGCGGGGGGTGTACGGCGGCACCGTCGAGATCGTCTTCGCCGTCCACGGCCGGGGCACGGCCTGGCTGGCCAGGTGCCGCCCGCACGACCCCGTCGACGTCGTCGGGCCGCTCGGCCGGCCGTTCGCGCTGCCCCGGGAGGCGGTGACGGCGACGCTGGTGGGGGGCGGCTACGGCGCCGCGCCGCTGTTCTCGCTCGCCGAGCAGCTGCGCCGCCGCGACTGCCGGGTGGACTTCGTGCTCGGGGCGGCGACGGAGTCCCGGCTGTTCGGCGCGCTGGAGGCCAAGCGGATGTCCACACAGGTGGCGATCACCACCGAGGACGGGTCGCTGGGGGAGCGCGGGCGGGTCACCGACGTGCTGCCGGCGATGATGGCGCGCTCGGGGGCCGAGGTGGTCTACGCCTGCGGGCCGATGGGCATGCTGCGCGCGGTCACCGAGATCGCCACCGCGTACGGGGCGCACAGCCAGTGCGCGGTCGAGGAGTCGATGGCCTGCGGCGTCGGGGTGTGCATGAGCTGCGTGCTGCCCGTCGTCGGCGACGACGGCCGGACCCGGATGGTGCGCTCCTGCGTGGAGGGGCCGGTCTTCAACGGCGAGCGGGTGCGGTGGGACGCCATCGGCACGGTCCCGCCGGACACCGTGGGTGCGCCGGACGACGCCGCGGGGGGAGGGCACCGGCCGTGACCCGGATGCGCATCACCGACGGCCGGCCCGGGTCCACGCCGCTGCCGGACCTCGACATGAGCACGTCGCTGGCCGGGGCGGAGCTGCCCAGCCCGGTCCTCACCGCGAGCGGCTGCGCGGCGGCCGGGCGGGAGCTCGACCAGTTCTTCGACGTGACCGAGATCGGCGCCGTCGTCACCAAGTCGATCATGCTGCGGCCCCGGGCCGGCCGGCCGACGCCGCGGATGGCGGAGACGCCGAGCGGCATGCTCAACTCGATCGGGCTGCAGGGCCCCGGGATCGACGCGTTCCTCGAGCGGGACCTGGCCTGGCTGCGGCGGCGGGGCGCCCGCGCGGTGGTGTCCATCGCTGGCGGCACGGTGGACGAGTACACCAAGCTGGCGCAGCGGCTGCGGCACGTCGACGGGGTGACCGCCGTCGAGGTCAAC
Source organism: Actinomycetes bacterium (assembly GCA_025455945.1). Classification (GTDB taxonomy): domain Bacteria; phylum Actinomycetota; class Actinomycetes; order Prado026; family Prado026; genus Prado026. The sequence continues at coordinate 4,803 of JALOLN010000048.1, read as the reverse complement.
ATCTCCTGCCCCAACGTCGAGGACCGGGGGCAGGTGTTCGCCTGCGACCGCAACGCCGCGGCCACGGTCGTGGCGGCGGTGCGGCGGGCCACCGCCCCCGGCGTGCCGGTGCTGGCGAAGCTCTCGCCCGACGTCACCGACATCGTGTCCATCGCGGAGTCCGTGGTGGACGCCGGGGCGGACGGGCTCTCCATGATCAACACGCTGCTGGGCATGGTTGTCGACACCGACACCATGCGGCCGGCGCTCGCCGGGGTGACCGGGGGGCTGTCGGGCCCGGCGATCCGCCCGGTCGCCGTCCGGGCGGTGTGGCAGGTGCACGCGGCCCTGCCGGAGGTGCCGATCCTCGGGATGGGCGGCATCCGCACCGGTCTGGACGCCCTGGAGTTCGTGCTCGCCGGTGCCAGCGCCGTGTCGGTGGGCACCGTGGTGTTCCACGACCCCGCGGCGCCGCTGCGCGTCGCGCACGAGCTGCAGCGGGCCCTCGGCGAGCGCGGCTTCGGGCGGTTCGCCGACGCTGTGGGGTACGCCCACCGTCCGCTGCCGCCGGTGGCCGAGCCGGCGGCGCCCGACCACCAGGAGGCCCCCGTCGAGGAGGAGGCGTGACCTCCGGCCCGGCCCCGGTCGCGGTGGCGCTCGACGCCCCCGACCTGGCCACGGCGGCGGCCTGGGCGCAGGCTGCCGGGCCGTGGGTGTCGACCGTCAAGGTGGGCCTGGAGCTGTACCTGCGCCACGGCGCCGACGCCGTGCACCGCTGCCGGGAGGCCAGTGGGGGGCGGCGGGTCTTCCTCGACCTCAAGCTGCACGACATCCCCAACACGGTGGCCGGCGCCGCCCGCGCCGTCGCCGACCTGCGGCCGGACATCCTCACCGTGCACGCCAGCGGCGGCCCGGCGATGGTCCGGGCGGCGGTCGACGCGCTCCCGGGCACGCTCGTCGCCGGGGTCACGGTGCTCACCTCCCTGTCCGCCGCCGACCTGGCCCGCATCGGGCTGGCCGGCCCGCCGCTGGACGCCGTCCGCCGGCTGGCCGTCCTCGCCGTGTCCGCGGGTGCGGGCGCGCTGGTCTGCTCGCCGCAGGAGGTCGCCCTGGTGCGGGCGGAGGTCGGCCCCGACGTCGTGCTCATCACCCCGGGGGTGCGGCCGGCTGGCGCCGCCACGGGTGACCAGGCCCGGGTGGCCACCCCGGCGCAGGCCCTGGCCGACGGCGCCGACCTGCTCGTCGTGGGCCGGCCCATCACCGGTGCCGCCGACCCCGGTGCCGCCGCGCGCGCCCTGGCCGGCACGTTGCCCCCGGCCCGGCGGAGTCAGTAGGTTCCCCGACGTGGCCCTTCCTCCGCTGACCCCCGAACAGCGCGCCGCGGCGCTCGAGAAGGCCGCCGAGGCCCGTCGGGTGCGGGCGGAGGTGAAGAACCGGCTCAAGCACTCCGGCGCCTCCCTCGCCGACGTCATCCGCGAGGGCCAGACCGTCGACGCGATCGGCAAGATCCGCGTCTCGGCACTGCTGGAGTCCATGCCCGGGGTGGGCAAGGTGCGCGCCCGGCAGATCATGGAGCGGGTCGGCATCGCCGAGACCCGGCGGGTCCGCGGCCTCGGCGTCAAGCAGGTCGCCGCCCTCGAGCGGGAGTTCGGCGGGTAGGTGGGCGACACGGCACAGCCGGCGCGTCTCACGGTGCTCTCCGGGCCGTCCGGGGTCGGCAAGAGCACCGTCGCGGCCCGCGTCCGGGACGCCCACCCCGAGGTCTGGCTCTCGGTGTCGGCGACGACCCGGCGGCCCCGCACCGGGGAGACCGACGGCGTGCACTACTCCTTCGTCAGCCCGGAGCGGTTCGCCCGCATGGTCGAGCGCGGCGAGCTGCTGGAGTGGGCCGAGTTCGCCGGCAACTACTACGGCACGCCCCGCCGCGCGGTCGAGGAGCGGCTCGCGGCCGGCGTCCCCGTGCTGCTGGAGATCGAGCTGCAGGGGGCCCGGCAGGTCCGCGCCGCGATGCCCGACGCGCTGCTCGTGTTCCTCGCCCCGCCGTCGCGGGAGGAGCTGATCCGCCGCCTCGTCGGCCGCGGCACCGAGGCCCCCGAGGTCATCGCCCGGCGGCTGGAGACCGCCGAGGTCGAGCTGGCGGCGCAGTCGGAGTTCGACGTCGTCCTCGTCAACGAGGACGTCGAGGAGGTCAGCCGCCGGCTGGTAGCCTTGATGGGCATGCCGACCGCCTGATGGTCGCGCGCCCTCCACCGTCGTCCCTGGGAAGGTCCCCGCGTGTCCGGTACCGCCGCCGCTCCCGAAGGCATCACCAACCCGCCGATCGACGAGCTGCTCGAGAAGGTGGAGTCCAAGTACAGCCTGGTCCTGTACTCGGCGAAGCGGGCCCGCCAGATCAACGCCTACTACAGCCAGCTCGGCGAGGGCCTGCTGGAGTACGTCGGGCCGCTGGTCGACACCCACGTCCAGGAGAAGCCGCTGTCGATCGCGCTGCGCGAGATCAACGCCGGCCTGCTGACGGCCGAGCCGATCGACGTCCCCTGACCCCTCGGGACCCTCGCTGATGCCCCCGCACGTCGTCCTCGGCGTGTCCGGGGGCATCGCCGCGTACAAGGCCTGCGAGGTGCTGCGCGGGCTGACCGAGACCGGGCACGACGTCCGCGTCGTCCCGACCGCGGCGGCGCTGCGGTTCGTCGGGGCGGCGACCTGGGCGGCGCTGTCCGGGCAGCCGGTGGCGACCGAGGTGTGGGACGACGTCGCCGCGGTGCCCCACGTGCGACTGGGGCAGCAGGCCGACCTCGTGCTCGTCGTCCCGGCCACCGCCGACCTCATGGCGCGCACCGTCCACGGCCGGGCCGACGACCTGCTCGCCGCGACGCTGCTGACCGCGCGCTGCCCGGTCGTGCTCGCCCCCGCGATGCACACCGAGATGTGGGAGCACCCGGCGACCCGCGACAACGTCGCGGCGCTGCGCCGGCGCGGCGTCGTCGTCATCGAGCCCGCCGTGGGCCGGCTCACCGGAGCGGACTCCGGCCCGGGCCGGCTGCCCGAGCCGGCGCAGATCCTCGAGGTGGCCCGGCTCGTGCTGGCCCGCGGTGCGGCGGGGCTGGCACCCGACCTGGCCGGCCGGCGGGTGGTCGTGTCGGCCGGCGGCACCCGGGAGCCGCTGGACCCGGTGCGCTTCCTGGGCAACCGGTCCAGCGGCCGGCAGGGGTATGCGCTGGCGGCCACGGCGGTGGCGCGTGGCGCGGACGTCGTCGTCGTGTCGGCGAACGTCGCCCTGCCCGACCCGGCCGGCGCCCGCGTGGTCCGGGTCGGCACGGCTCGCGAGCTCGCGGCCGCGGTCGACGCGGCGGCGACAGGTGCCGATGCGGTCGTCATGGCCGCCGCGGTGGCCGACTTCCGGCCCGCCTCGATCGTCAGCACCAAGATCAAGAAGGACGACGCGGGCGGGGTGCCGGCCCCGATCGTCCTGGAGCGCAATCCCGACGTGCTCGCCGCGCTAGTCGCCTCCCGCCGTCCGGGGCAGGTGCTGGTCGGCTTCGCCGCGGAGACCGGGGACGCCGCCGGCGACTGGCTGGCGCACGGCCGGGCGAAGCTGGCCCGCAAGGGCTGCGACCTGCTCGTCGTCAACGAGGTGGGCGAGGGCATCGGCTTCGAGGTGGGGCACAACTCGGGGGTGGTCCTGGGCGCCGACGGGTCCGAGACCGTGGTCCCCGAGGGCAGCAAGGCAGCCCTGGCGGACGTCGTGTGGGACCTGGTCGCGGCCCGCCTGCCGGCCGGCTGACCCGCGCCCCCGGTCAGGCGGCGCGCCCCGCGACCGCGAGGGTCTGGCGGACCGTGTCGACGACGTGCTGCGGCCGGCCGACGACGTCCTCCCAGCTGAACCGCAGCACGAGATAGCCCGCCGCGAGCAGGGCGTTGGTGCGGCGCCGGTCCGCGCGGTACTCCGCCCGGTCGCGGTGGTAGGCGAACCCGTCGGCCTCGATGACGACGGTCGTCCCGCGCACCACGAAGTCGACGCGGCCGATGACCCCGTGCCGGTCGGACAGGACCACCTGCGCGTCGAGGCGGATCCCGGCGGCGGTGAGCAGCAGCCGCAGCAGCGTCTCGAGCGCGGATCCGGACAGCGGATCGACCAGGGCGGCCATCCGACGCACTCGCGCACTGCCGGGGCCACGGGCGGCGGCCGCGGCGACCTGCAGGCGGCGCAGCCCGACCAGGCCGAGGCGCAGCGCCGAGTCGGCCACGACGACCGCGGCACGCAGGTCGAGGACCCGGGCGCAGTCGAGAACGGTGCGCAGCGGCGTCGTCGTGGGCAGCCCCGAGGCGGTGGTGACCTCCGCTGTCCGCAGGTCGACGCGGTGGACGACGGCCGACGCGTGCCTGCGGGGCCGCGAGTGGTCGCGGGGGACGGTGACGTGCTCGCCCGGAGGCGAGAGCAGGTCCATGCCCCACCGGGCGGCGGCCGTGGTGTGCGACAGCACGCCCACCTGGGCGAGCCGGGCCGCCTCGTCGATGCCGTCGTCGCGGCCGTAGAGCCCGCGGGAGATCCGGCGCAGGCGACCCTCGCGTACCGCCCGCGCGACGGCCGAGCGGCTCACGCCGGCGGACGTCAGCGCCCGGGCGGTGGCCAGCCCACCGACCGACGCACGGCAGAACGCCTCGTCGACCCGCACCGGACCAGGCTGCGCGTCCCGGCGACGGGACGGGCGGCGGCAGGTCCGCTCCGTGGACGGCCGCGGTGTCCACAGGCGCCCGGGGTGTGGGGAGCCGGGTCGCCTCCCGGTGCACCCGGCGCACACAGTGGGGGGTGGGTGCGGGGTG
>JALOLN010000192.1 GCA_025455945.1 Actinomycetes bacterium | reverse complement strand
TCGACTCCCGGCGGCTGGCGTACCTCGCGGACGCCCCGGTGAACTGGTGCCCCGGCCTGGGCACGGTGCTGGCCAACGAGGAGGTCACCGCCGAGGGGCGCAGCGACATCGGCAACTTCCCGGTGTTCAAGCGGACCATGAAGCAGTGGATGATGCGGATCACCGCGTACGCCGACCGCCTCGTCGACGACCTCGACCGGCTGGACTGGCCCGAGCCGATCAAGATCATGCAGCGCAACTGGATCGGTCGCTCCGACGGCGCCCGGGTGGACTTCCCCGTCGACGGCCGCGGCGGCGTGGGCGACGACGCGGTCATCACCGTGTTCACCACCCGGCCGGACACCCTGTTCGGGGCGACGTTCATGGTGGTGGCGCCCGAGCACCCGCTGGTCGACCGCCTGGTGCCCGACGCGTGGCCGGCCGGGACCCGCCCCGCCTGGACCGGAGGAGCGGCGACCCCGACGGAGGCCGTGGCGGCCTACCGCCGGCAGGCGGCGCTGCGCACGGAGGTCGAGCGGCAGACCGAGGGCCGGGACAAGACCGGGGTGTTCACCGGGTCGTTCGCGGTCAACCCGGTCAACGGGGAGCGGCTGCCGGTCTTCGTCGCCGACTACGTGCTCATGGGCTACGGCACCGGCGCGATCATGGCCGTGCCGGGGCAGGACGAGCGGGACTGGGAGTTCGCCGAGCGCTTCGACCTGCCGATCGTGCGCACGGTGGCCCCTCCGGAGGGCTGGGTCGGCGAGGCGTACACCGGCGACGGGCCGGCGGTGAACAGCGGGTTCCTCGACGGGATGAGCGTCGCCGAGGCCAAGCCCGCGATGATCCGCTGGCTGGAGGAGCGCGGCGCCGGAACGGGCACGGTCAGCTACAAGCTGCGGGACTGGCTGTTCTCGCGGCAGCGCTACTGGGGCGAGCCCTTCCCGATCGTGTACGACGAGCGGGGCCGTCCGCACCCCCTGCCGGAGGCCCTGCTGCCGGTGCAGCTGCCCGACCTCGACGACTTCAGCCCGCAGGCGCTGGATCCGGACGACGAGTCCAGCGAGCCGGTGCCGCCGCTGGGCCGCAACCCCGGCTGGGCCGGCGTCGAGCTGGACCTCGGCGACGGACCGCGGCACTACACCCGCGAGCTGAACGTCATGCCGCAGTGGGCCGGCTCGTGCTGGTACGAGCTGCGCTACCTGGACCCGACGAACGCCGAGGCGTTCGTCGACCCCGACGTCGAGCGGTACTGGATGGGCCCGCAGGCGCCGGGCGACCCCGGCGGCGTGGACCTGTACGTCGGTGGGGTCGAGCACGCCGTCCTGCACCTGCTGTACGCCCGCTTCTGGCACAAGGTGCTGCACGACCTCGGGCACGTCTCCAGCGAGGAGCCGTTCCGCCGGCTGGTCAACCAGGGGTACATCCAGGCCTACGCCTACACCGACGCCCGCGGGGTCTACGTCCCGGCGGCCGAGGTCGAGGAGGCGCCCGACGGGACCTGCACCTGGCGCGGCCAGCCGGTCACCCGCGAGTACGGGAAGATGGGCAAGTCGCTGAAGAACTCGGTGACCCCTGACGACATGTGCGCCGAGTACGGCGCCGACACCCTGCGGGTCTACGAGATGTCGATGGGGCCGCTGGAGGTGAGCCGGCCCTGGGAGACCCGGGCCGTCGTCGGGTCCTTCCGCTTCCTGCAGCGGGTGTGGCGCAACGTCGTCTCCGAGACGACGGGTGCGTGCACCGTGACCGACGGCCCCGCCGACGAGGCGACCCGCCGGCTGGTGCACCGGACCGTGGACGGCGTCCGGCGCGACATGGAGGCGCTGCGCTTCAACACCGCGGTCGCCAAGCTCATCGAGCTCAACAACCACCTGACGCGGCTGACGCAGGTACCGCGGGAGGCCGCCGAGCCGCTCGTCCTGATGCTCGCGCCGCTGGCGCCGCACGTGGCGGAGGAGCTGTGGTCGCGGCTGGGGCACGACACGTCCCTGGCCTACCAGCCGTTCCCGGCCGCCGACCCGGCGCTCCTCGTCGAGGAGTCGGTGACCTGCGTGCTGCAGGTGGCGGGCAAGGTCCGGGGCCGCATCGACGTCCCGCCCGGCATCGGTGACGACGACCTGCGGGAGCGGGCGCTCGCCGACCCGGGCGTGCAGCGGGCCCTCGCCGGGCGGCCGGTGCGCACCGTCGTCGTGCGCGCCCCGAAGCTGGTCAACGTCGTCCCGGGGTGAGGCCATGAGCGAGCGTGTCGGTGTCGTCGTCGACTCCACGGCGTACCTGCCGGCGGACCTGGCCGCCCTGCACGGGATCCGGGTCGTGCCGGTCCAGGTGGTCGTCGGCGGGCAGTCGTACGACGACGGGGTGGGGATCACCGCCGCGGAGGTGGCCGAGGCGCTGCGGAGCTGGGTGCCGGTGAGCACCTCGCGGCCGACCCCGCAGGCCTTCCTCGACGCCTACCGGAGCCTGGCGGAGGCAGGGGCCACCGCGATCGTGTCCGTGCACCTGTCGGCGGACCTGTCCGGGACGGTGGGCTCGGCGCAGCTGGCAGCCCCGGACGCGCCCGTCCCGGTCACGGTGGTGGACTCGCGCACCCTCGGCATGTCGATGGGCTACGCGGCGCTCGCCGGAGCCCGGGCGGCGGCGTCCGGCGCGCCGCTGGCTGACGTGGTCGCCGAGGTTGACCAGCACGCGGCGGCAACGGCGACGCTGCTCTACGTGGACACCCTGGAGTACCTGCGGCGAGGGGGCCGGATCGGCGCCGCGGCCGCACTGGTCGGCTCGGCGCTGTCGGTCAAGCCGCTGCTGCACGTCGTCGACGGCCGGATCGCCCCGCTGGAGAAGGTCCGCACCGCGGCCCGGGCCCTGGTCCGGCTGGAGGAGGTCGTGGTGGAGCGCGCCGGGTCGGGGCCGGTCGACGTCGCCGTCCACCACCTGGCTGCCCTGGCGCGGGCCGAGACCCTCGCCGAGCGGCTCACCGCCCGCCTGCCGAACCTGGTGGACCTCCGGGTCAGCGAGGTGGGGGCCGTCGTGGGCGCCCACACCGGGCCGGGGATGCTCGGCGTCTGCGTCGCCCCGCGATGACCGAGGAGCAGCTCGGCCTGCTCCTCGCCGGGGTGGTCGGCTACCTCGTCGGGTCGGTGTCGCCGGCGGCGCTGCTGGCCCGGGCCCGCGGTGTCGACCTGCGGCACACCGGCTCGGGCAACCCCGGCGCGACCAACGCCGGACGGGCCATGGGCCGACGGGTCGGCGTGGTGGTGGCGGTCCTCGACGTGGCCAAGGGCCTGCTGCCGGCACTGCTGTTCGGCCTGGTGGTGGGTGAGCCGGCGGGTCTGGTGGCGGGGGCCGCCGCCGTCCTCGGGCACGTCACCTCGCCGTGGCTGCACGGCCGCGGCGGCAAGGGGGTGGCCACGTCCCTCGGCGCCGTCCTCGGCGTCGCCCCCCTGTGGGGGCTGGCCGCGCTGGCCGTGTTCGGGCTGGTGTTCTGGGTCTCCCGCTGGGTCGCGCTGTCCTCGGTCGTCGCCACGCTGGCCCTGCCCCTGCTCGCGGCGGTGGCCCTGCTGGCCGGCTGGCCGTCCGGGTCGGTGGCCCGCCTGGTCTGGGCGGCGTTCCTCGCCGGCGTCGTCGTCGTCCGGCACCGGGGGAACTTCGCCGCCTGGCGCCGGGAGCACGCGGGCTGACCGTCCCCAGGCAGCGGCAGGTCGCCGCTGTCCACCGCGTCCGGAACCAGGGTCGCCCGCGCCCTCCGCCGGGGTGACCCTGCTCGGGTGCTCCCCCCTCTCCCGGGTGCCTCCCGTCGTCCCGGTGCGGCCGCGGCCGCGGCCAGCCGGCGGGTGCTCCGTCTCCTCGGGCCGGGGGACCGGAAGGAGGCTGCGATGGGGGTGCCGCAGGCGGTGGCCGACGACGAGCCCGACCCCTGGGCCGAGGGGCCCGCCCCGACGCCGGTGGCCGACCCGCCGCAGCTGGCGCACCGGGTGCCCGCAACCCTGCGGTCCGGGCGCCTCGCGCTGGACGGCCGGGCGGTGGCGGCGCTGGCGGTGGTGTGCCTGGTGGCCGTGGGGGTCGCGGTCGGGTACGTCATCCGTGGCCGGCCCACCGGGGTGGCCGTGCCCGCCGCCCGGGCGGCCGTCGTGGCCGGTCCCTCGTCGGCCCCGTCGGCCCCGTCATCCCTGTCGGCCACGCCGTCGGCGGGCGGGCTGGTGGTGGTCCACGTGGCAGGGGCGGTGCGGCACCCCGGGCTGGTGCGGGTGGCTGCCGGCTCGCGGGTGGCGGACGCGATCGCGGCCGCGGGAGGGGCCCGGCCGGGCACGGACCTCACCTCCGTGAACCTGGCCCGACCGGTCGTGGACGGCGAGCAGGTGGTCGTCGGGGGGGCCGCGGGCACG
>JALOLN010000191.1 GCA_025455945.1 Actinomycetes bacterium | reverse complement strand
CGGCGGAGAGCTCACCCGAGAGCAGCTGCACGCTGCGCCCGTCGCGCTCGACGGCTGCGGCGACGTCCACCGCGCCGACGGGGACGGGACCGAGGAACTCCAGCGTCACCCTGGCCAGCCGCCCCGGCTGGGGCCCCGGCAGCGCCTGCAGCGCACGGACCAGCAGCGCCGCCGGCGGCCCGCCGTGCTGCAGCCGCGGCGACCACGGCCCCTCCGTCGCCGACGTCGCCAGCCAGCCGCCGTCACCCCGCGGGGCGAAGAAGGAGTCCGCCATGATCGCGAGCGTAGGCCGGGCGTAACACGCCGGTAACACGGGTCGGGCCAGGATGGCCCCGTGGACAAGCAGCAGGAGTACGTGCTCCGCACCCTCGAGGAACGAGACATCCGGTTCGTCCGGCTTTGGTTCACCGACGTCCTGGGCTTCCTGAAGTCCGTGGCCGTCGCCCCGGCCGAGCTCGAGGGCGCCTTCGCCGAGGGCATCGGGTTCGACGGCTCGGCGATCGAGGGCTTCACCCGCGTGTACGAGTCGGACATGCTCGCCAAGCCCGACCCGTCGACCTTCCAGGTGCTGCCGTGGCGGTCGGAGTCGCCGGGGACGGCCCGGATGTTCTGCGACATCGCGCTGCCCGACGGCACGCCGTCCTACGCCGACCCGCGCTACGTGCTGAAGCGGGCCCTGACGAAGGCCGCCGACCTCGGCTTCACCTTCTACTCGCACCCGGAGATCGAGTTCTTCCTCTTCGAGCGCAAGCCCGGGCCGGGGGAGAAGCCGGTGCCCGTCGACCGCAGCGGGTACTTCGACCACACCCCGCACGGCCTCGGCCAGGACTTCCGTCGCCAGGCGATCACCATGCTCGAGGCGATGGGGATCTCGGTCGAGTTCAGCCACCACGAGGGCGGCCCGGGGCAGAACGAGATCGACCTGCGCTACGCCGACGCGCTGACGACCGCGGACAACATCATGACGTTCCGGCTGGTGATGAAGCAGGTGGCGCTGGAGCAGGGGGTCTACGCCTCGTTCATGCCGAAGCCCTTCGCCGAGCACCCCGGCTCGGGGATGCACACCCACCTGTCGCTGTTCGAGGGAGACCGCAACGCGTTCTTCGAGGCGGGTGCGGAGTTCCAGCTGTCGAAGGTGGGCCGGTCGTTCATCGCGGGGCTGCTCCGGCACGCCCCCGAGATCACCGCCGTGACCAACCAGTGGGTGAACTCCTTCAAGCGGCTGTACGGCGGCGGCGAGGCGCCCGCGTACGTCTGCTGGGGCCACAACAACCGCTCCGCGATGGTGCGGGTGCCCATGTACAAGCCGACCAAGGGCCAGTCGACCCGCATCGAGGTCCGCACCATGGACAGCGCCGCCAACCCCTACCTGGCGTTCGCCGTCCTGCTCGCCGCCGGGCTGGCCGGCGTCGAGGGCGGTTACGAGCTGCCGCCCGGCGCCGAGGACGACGTCTGGTCGCTCACCGAGGCGGAGCGCCGTGCCCTGGGCATCGAGCCGCTGCCGCAGAACCTCAGCGAGGCGATCCGTGCGATGGAGCGCAGCGAGCTCGTCGCGGAGACCCTCGGCGAGCACGTGTTCGACTTCTTCCTGCGCAACAAGCGGCGGGAGTGGGCGGACTACCGGGCCCAGGTGACGGCCTTCGAGCTGGACCGCTACCTGCCCGTCCTGTGACCTCCAGCAGGGGCCGGGGGGCGGCTCGCTAGGGTCGGCGCTGTGACCGAGCGGCGGGGCGGGACCGCACCAGCCCAGCTGGCCCGGCTCGGCTTCGGGGACGTGCCGCGTGCGCAGCGGCTGCTCGACACCGCCGACCTCGACGGCCTGCTGGCCGACGACCGCCTGCTGGACGCCCTCGGTGCGGCGGCCGACCCCGACCTCGCCCTGCTCGGCCTGGTGCGGCTGGTCGAGGCGACCGACGTGGTGGAGCGGCCGGCGCTGCTGGGGGCGGTCGGGTCCGACGCCGGGCTGCGGTCCCGGTTGCTCGCCGTCCTGGGCAGCAGCGCCGCCCTGGGCGACCACCTCGTCCGGCATCCGGGGGACTGGCGGGCGCTCTCAGCAGCCGGGTTCTCCGACACCCGTCCGGCGGAGGAGGACCTGCGGGCCCTGCTGCTGACCGCCGTCGGGGCGGACCCGGCGTCGTCTGCGCCGACCGCGGGCCGGTCCGTCCCCGAGGCACTCGACGCCCTGCGGGTCACCTACCGGGTGGCGCTGCTCGGCGCCGCCGCCCGCGACCTGGTGGGCCGGGCGCCGCTGGAGCAGGTGGCCGGTGAGCTGTCCGACCTGGCCGCCGCCGCGCTGGAGGGGGCCCTGGCGGTGGCCCGGGCCGGCCTCGCGCCCGGGGACGAGCCCTGCCGACTGGCGGTCATCGCGATGGGCAAGTGCGGTGCCGGTGAGCTCAACTACGTCAGCGACGTCGACGTCGTCTTCGTGGCCGAGCCGGTCGACGGCGGTGACGAGAAGGCGGCCCTGGCCACGGCGACCAGGCTGGCCGGGGCGCTCATGCGGGCCTGCTCGGCGCAGACCGGTGAAGGGGCGATCTGGCCGGTCGACGCGAACCTGCGGCCGGAGGGCAAGTCCGGAGCGCTCGTCCGGACCCTGGCCAGCCACCAGGCCTACTACTCCAAGTGGGCCCAGACCTGGGAGTTCCAGGCCCTCCTCAAGGCCCGGCCGGTGGCGGGCGACCTCGCCCTCGGCCAGGCCTACGTGGAGGCGCTCGCCCCGCTGGTCTGGCGGGCGGCGGAGCGGCCCCGGTTCGTCGAGGACGTCCAGGCCATGCGGCGCCGGGTCGAGGAGACGATCCCGGCGAAGGAGTCCGAGCGGCAGCTCAAGCTGGGCCGGGGCGGCCTGCGCGACGTGGAGTTCGCCGTCCAGCTGCTGCAGCTGGTCCACGGCCGCAGCGACCTCTTCGTACGCAGCCCCAACACCCTCGTCGCGCTCGAGCAGCTGTCCACCCACGGCTACGTCGGCCGCGGCGACGCCGCCGAGCTGGACCGGGCCTACCGGTTCCTGCGCACGATGGAGCACCGGATCCAGCTGCACCGGCTGCGGCGCACCCACGTCGTCCCCACCGAGGACGACGACCTGCGACGGATCGCCCGGTCCATGGGGCTGCGCGCCGACCCGGTGGACACGCTCACCGCGGAGTGGCGGCGCCACCGGATGGAGGTCCGGCGGCTGCACGAGAAGCTCTTCTACCGTCCGCTGCTCAAGGCGGTCGCTCGGCTCGAGCCGGGCGAGGCCCGACTCACCCCTGAGGCGGCCCGGCAGCGACTGGAGGCGCTGGGCTACCTGGACCCCGACGCGGCGCTGCGCCACCTGGAGGCGCTGACCACGGGGGTGAGCCGGCGGGCCGCGATCCAGCGCACGCTGCTGCCCGTCCTGCTCGGGTGGTTCGCCGAGGCCCCGGACCCGGACGCCGGCCTTCTCGGCTTCCGGCAGGTGTCCGACGCGCTCGGCACGACGCACTGGTACCTCGGGCTGCTCCGGGACGCCGGTGCGGCCGCCGAGCGGCTGGCCCGGGTGCTGGCCTCGTCCCGGTTCGCCACCGACCTGCTCATGCGGGCCCCCGAGGCGGTCCGGATGCTCGCCGACGACGACGAGCTCGTGCCGCGGCCCGCCGACGATCTGACCGCCGAGGTGCTGGCCATCACCGCGCGGCACACCGACGACCTGACCGCCACGGCGGGGGTGCGGGCCCTGCGCCGGCGCGAGCTGTTCCGGATCGCGGTGGCCGACGTGCTCGGGCGGCTGGACGTGACCGACGTCGCCGCCGCGCTCACCGACGTGGCGGCGGCCACGCTGCGCGGGGGGCTGGCCGTGGCGACGGCGACCATCGAGGCGGAGCGCCGCGGACCGCTTCCCACCCGGCTGGCCGTCATGGCGATGGGCCGTTTCGGCGGTCACGAGCTGGGCTACGGCAGCGACGCCGACGTGCTGTTCGTCCACGACCCGCTGCCCGGTGCCGACGACCGGGACGCCCAGGACGCCGCCCACGCCGTGGCCAACGAGCTGCGGCGGCTGCTGGCGCTGCCCGGGCCGGACCCGCAGCTGCTCGTGGACGCCGACCTGCGCCCCGAGGGCCGGCAGGGCCCGCTGGTGCGCACCCTGGGCTCGTACGCCGCCTACTACGAGCGGTGGGCGCACGTCTGGGAGAGCCAGGCCCTGCTCCGGGCCGAGCCCGTGGCGGGCGACCCTGAGCTCGGTCGGCGGTTCGTCGCCCTCATCGACCCGCTGCGCTACCCCGTGACCGGGCTGGCCGAGGCCGACATCCGCGAGATCCGGCGGATCAAGGCACGGGTGGAGTCCGAGCGGCTCCCGCGCGGGGCCGACCCCACCCTGCACACCAAGCTCGGCCGCGGGGGGCTGGCCGACGTCGAGTGGACCGCGCAGCTG